>CAYZND010000035.1:2932-16096 GCA_964479495.1 uncultured Mesoterricola sp. | reverse complement strand
GGGGGAATAGGGGCCCACGGGCTTGGGAAGGCCTTCTGCGTGAACGGGCTGGTGGGCGCACTCGGACATGGAGAACTCCAACGGAGATGGCGTCAGGGGGTGGGCAGGGCGAAGGGCTGACCGGGCAGGTATTTCCGGAAGAGACGCTCGTAGGTGCCATCGGCCTTGAGGGTTTCCAGGGCCTGGCTCCAGCTCTTCACAAGCCTCGCCGGAGTGGTTTTCGAGAAGGCAATGTACCCGCGGATCCGGAGGAACGTGTACGTTCCCCTGACCTCCTCGGGACTGTACCCTGCGGCCTTCAGGATGGGGCCGACCGCCTCGGGGCTGCTCACGAAGGCGTCGACCCGGCCATCCATGAGCTTCTTCACGATGGTCAGGTTATCCAGGGAGCGATCCAGGTTGGTGAAGCCCATGCGGGTCAGGTACTGCTCCCGCACATCCTCCTTGTAGACCCCGATCCTCTGCAGGGCCTTGGCCTGCTCGAGGGACGTGAGGGACACGGTCGAACCGGCCTTCACGTAGAACTGGAAGGAGATCTCGCGGATGGGTCCCACCCACTGGAAGAGGTGCTCGCGCTCCTCCGTGCGGGCGATGGTGAACAGAGCCACGTTCGGCTTGGACTGCAGCTCGTGGTAGCCGCGCACCCAGGGGATCACCTCGATGGGATCCGTATTCTTGACCTTCTTCTGCAGCTCTTGGACGAGTTCGACGGAAAACCCCGTGAGCTTTCCATCGGCGCCCAGGAACTGGGAGGGAGGCGAGATCTCCGTATAGAGGCTCAGGGACTGTCCGGCAAGCCGGCCCCCGGCGAGCAGCACCGGGACCAGCGCAACGAGGATTCCCTTCATGAAGTCCCTCCGGGCCCTGTCAAACCGCGGTCAGATGAAGGAGTGGAGTATAGGGCAAGCCCGGAAGGCACGGAAGGCGCGTTCGGAGTTTCAGGGTTGCGGGTCCGATGCCGCATTCGTCATCAGCTTCTGGTAGTAGGTGTGCTTCGTGTACAGGGCGGCCACGGGGTTGTGGCCCAACACGCGATCCTTGGCCACGAGGACCGTGGCAGGAGCCTTCGAGTGCATGAAGAAGAGGCTGTCGTGGCCCACGCAGAGGCCGATCACGACGTTGAACTGGGTGCCGGCCTTCGCCAGGAGCTCGGCCTGCCCGATGGGGCTGCACATGGACTCGAAGCTGCCGGGATGGACCTTCTCCTCGTCCTTCACGCCCACTCGCTCCTTGTCGATGGCTCCCACCTTGCAGCAGGCGGCGAAGACCTCGAAGCCGTTGGCCAGGAAGATGTCCCGCGCGATCCGGGCCTCCTGCATCAGCCCGATGCAGTGCGCGAGGCCGAGCCGGGACCAGCCCATGCGGCGGGCGAAGTCCATGATCTCCTCGATGCGCGTGGCCTTGCAGTAGCCCTCCGCTTCGGTCCGGGCCGATTCCACGGCCATGCGCTGGAGGAGGGGGTTCTCGAGGTAGGTGCGCTCCACCTTCGCCAGGAGCTCCGTCTCATGGGGTGTCGGACAGAAGGGCGGTGGCGTCTTCGTGTCCGTAAGGCAGGCCTTCACCCCGCACAGGACACAGGTGGGGCCGTCGTATCCAGCCATGGCTAACCTCATCGTCAGGGCCGGACCCTCCGTCGGCCGTGTCTTGAACCTAACACGGAGTAGCATGGACGGATGACCCCGGAAACCGCTGACGACCGCATGCCACAGGCCCCTTCGGACGAAGGCTGGATCGCCTTGGACCCCGTCCACCTGTTCCCGTGGGCGATCCTCGCCGTGGGTTTGCTGCGGGATCTGTCCTTTGCCCTCCTCGCACGCTTCGGCGGTACCGGCTACGTCATGAGCTGGGGCGGTGCGCTCCTCGTCTGGGGTCTCGGCGCCTATGCCGTCGCCGCGGCCCTCGGGGAACACGCGAGCCACCCCACGCGGCGCTGGGCCCTGGGCCTCGGGGGCGGCCTCCTGGCACTGCAGGTCGTCGAGTCCCTCGCCTGGCGGTTCATCCCCAGCGAACGCTCCTTGACGATGGAGCTTCACGGGGTCCTCCTCGCGGTGCGGATGCTGCTGGCAGCGGGCGCGTTGATCGCCCTTCTCCGGGTGCGGGATCAGGACTCCGGAGGCCCTTTCGATGCCGCGGTCACCTCACTGACCTTCGCGGCGGGCCTGGACTGGATCGGCCTGCCTCTGCTGGCGATGGCGGCCCTGGGAGGCCATCCCCTGCTGGCAGCCCTTCTCCAGGCCCTGCGCCAGCCGTCCGAAGCACTCCGGCGCGGCTGGTTTGATGCACAGGATGCGAGCCTGCGCTTCTCCCGCCTGGGGCTGGGAGCCCTGCTTGGCTCCCTGGCCTTCCTGGCACTCATCGCCCGTCTCTTCACGCGATTGGGGTGGGGCTACACCGCCTCCCACGGCCTCTACCTATGGTGGACGGGGATCGACCTCCTGGCGGTGGTCCTGGCCACCCCGCTCCTGGCCTTCCATGTGCTCCGCCAGACGCGCCGCCTGGGACTGAGGAAGGGGCGAGGACTCGCGGTCGTCTCCCTCCTGGTCTCCGGCCTCCCCCTGCTCCTGCTCCTGATCGCCGCGGTCCTCCTGGTGCTGATCCTGACCGACGTGATCCCCCTTCGACTTTTCTAAACAAAATGCCAAAAAATATTTGCAAAGAAATCTTTGCAATCCTATCTTGGGGACATGACACACCGTGCCCCCGACCCTGACCCTGACCACGCCCGCGCAATCCGGCTCGACCCCAGGAACCTGAAGGGCCTTGCCCATCCTCTGCGCCTGCGTCTGCTGGGCCTGCTGCGGGAGGAGGGACCTGCCACGGCCAGCATGCTGGCGGCCCGCCTCGGGGAGTCCAGCGGGGCCACCAGCTACCACCTGCGGCAGCTGGAAGGCTTCGGGTTCATCACCGAGGATGCCGAACGGGGTACGGGCCGTGACCGCTGGTGGAGGGCCGCACACCGGAGCACGTACTTCGACGAGTCGAGTCTCGCCCGGGATCCCGAGAGCCGGCTGCTGGGGGCCGAGTTCCTGCGCGCCATCGTGGGGGCCGGCACGGACCGGGCCTTGCGCTGGATCGAAGCCCTGCCGAGCATCCCTGAACCCTGGAACCGGGCCGGAACCCTGAGCGACTGGGGACTGCGGCTGACGCCGGAGCAGGCCCATGAGCTGGGCGCCGAGCTCCAGGCCGTGATCGAGCGCTACCCCCGGCACGATCCCGAAGTCCCTGCCCCCGATGGCACCGCCGCCGTTTCGGTCCTCGTGCAGATCCTTCCCCGGGTGTCCTCATGAGAAACCCCTTCCGCAGTGCCGACGGCATCCTGGGCCTGCTGGCGGCCCACGGCATCTCCACCCTGGGCACCAGCATGTCCTTCCTGGCCATCCCCTGGTTCGTGCTCGTGACCACGGGCAGCGCCACGGCCACAGGGCTGGTGGTCTTTGCGGAGATGATGCCCTATGTGCTGGTGCAGGCACTCGGCGGGCCTTTGGTGGACCGCTACGGCCCCTGGCGCGTGAGCGTGCGGACGGACGTGGTCGCGGCCCTGGCCATGGGAGTGATCCCGGCGCTCCATGTCCTCGGAGGACTCTCCCTGCCCGTGCTTCTCGTGGCTGTCGCCGTGGCGGGCGCCTTCCGGGGCGCGGGCGATGTGGCCCGTCGCGTGCTGCTGCCTCGGGTGGCCACGGCTTCCGGCGTGAGCCTCGAGCGGGCCAGCGGCCTGCACGATGGCACGGGCCGTCTGGCGGGCCTCCTGGGCAGCCCCCTCTCCGGCGTATTCATCGCCGTGGCCTCGGCTCCTGCCGTGGTCGCGGTGGACGCGGTGACCTTCCTGGTCTCCGCGGGCCTCGTGGCTTCCCTGCCGCAGCCAAGGGAGACCGAGCGTGAAAGCGCCGGGGAATTCTACCTGTCCCACCTGAGGGAGGGCCTGGCCTACCTGCGGCAGGACCGCCTGCTGCTGGGCATCGTGGCCATGATCATCGTGACCAACCTGCTGGACCAGGCCTTCGCCGCGGTGCTGCTGCCCGTGTGGGTGCGGGAGAAGCTGGGCTCCCCCGTGGCCCTGGGCACCATCGGCGCCTGCTTCGGCCTGGGGGCCGTGGGCGGGAACGCCCTGATGGCCTGGCTCGGCCCGCGGCTGCCGCGTCGCCTGCCCTTCGCCATCAGCTTCCTCGTGTGCGGCGCGCCCCGCTTCCTGGCCCTGGCCTTCCTCGCGCAGCTCCCACCCGTGCTGGCGGTGGCTGCGCTGGCGGGGATGGGTGCGGGCGGCATCAACCCGGCCCTGGGCGCGGCGGAATACGAGCGTGTGCCGCCCCGGCTCCAGGCACGGGTGCTGGGGGCCGTCGGCGCCCTGGCCTGGCTGGGGATTCCCTTTGGCGGCCTGGTGGGCGGCGGTCTGCTGGAGGCCTTCGGCCTGCGCATCGCGCTCCTGGCCTGCGGGTCCATCTACTTCCTCGCCACCCTCGCGCCTTTCGTGTTCCCTGCCTGGCGGCAGATGGAGCGGGGATCCGCGCCGTCCCTCCACCTTGCGGGGGAAGAGGGGGGATGAAATCCTGGGGCATGGACGGCCAGGATCCGACGCTGGAGTACGTGCACCACCACCGCCCAGCGGGCCTTCCCGGCCTGGAGCTGCTGACCGCGCACTACCACGGCTTCGAGTTCTCCCCCCATCTACATGAGGGCTACTGCATCGCCCTGATCGAGGACGGCGCCGAGCAGTTCCGCTGCCGGGGGTCGGAGCATGTGGCGCCGAAGGGCGTCCTGGCCATCGTGAATCCCGACGAGGTGCACACGGGCCGCCGGGCAGTCGAGTCCGGCTGGAGCTACCGCGTGTTCTACCCGTCCCCCGCGCGAATCCAGAAGCTGGCGGAGTCCATGGAGGCGTGGGGCGGCGGCACGCCCTTCTTCTCCGAAGCCATCTTGCGGGACGAGGCGCTCATCGGTCCCTTACGAAACCTGCACCGCGCGCTCATGGAGCCCGTCAGCCCCCTGGAACAGGAGTCCCGCTGGCTGGAGACCATGGGATCGCTGCTGAAGCGCCATGCCCGGGGCCTCGTGTTCCGGCCTTCGGGACGGGCTGGACGCGATGCCGCGGCCCGGGCGCGGGAGCTGCTGAACGACCGGCTGGAGGGCCCGGTGAGCCTTGCGCAGCTGGCGGCGGAGACGGGGATCAGCGCCTGGCATCTGAACCGGCTGTTCCGGCAGCGCTACGGCCTGCCGCCCCATGCCTACCAGCTCCAGATGCGGCTGGCCCAGGCCAAGCGCTGGCTGCGGACGACCATGCCCATCGCCGAGATCGCCGCGCGGCTCGGCTTCGCGGACCAGGCCCACCTCACCCGGCTGTTCAAGCGTTCTTTCGGCACGACGCCCTCGGCCTACCGACGCATGGTCTGATCCCGGATTTATCGGGGATTGTTGTAACCGCGAATGACGCGAATGCGCTGCGCTTGCGCGAATGAACGATGAAGCTGCGTGACTTGGCTTTTCATTCGCGTTTATTCGCGTCATTCGCGGTTTCAATTGCAGGAGACGGTCTGATCCCCACAAGAATCTTCAAGACAGGGGCGGGCAGGCTTGGCAGGCTGGACTCCTCCGAGGTGACCATGGCCGAACGCAGTCCGCACAGCCGCTCCAGTGAATTCTGGCGGGGCCTCCGCGACACGCTGCCATGATGCTCGGGGCCGCGCCCTTCGGGATGATCTTCGGCACCCTGGCCGCGCCCAGCGGCCTGTCCGCGGCCGGGGCCCTGGGCATGTCGGCGATCGTCTTCGCGGGCTCCTCCCAGTTCATTGCGCTCTCCCTGATTACGGGCAAGGCCAGCCTCGTTGTCATCATGCTCACCACGCTGGTGGTGAACCTGCGCCACGCCCTCTATTCCGCCAGCCTGCTGCCCCACGTCGCGGGCCTGAGCCAAGGCTGGCGGGCCATGCTCGCCTTCTGGCTGACCGACGAGACCTTCGCCGTGGTGCTCCAGCGCTACGGAACCGAGGACGGCGCGCCCCACAAGCACTGGTACCAGCTGGGCTCCAGCCTCTCGATGTACATGAACTGGTTCCTCTGGACCTCCACGGGCGTGGTGCTGGGGCAGACCGTGCCGCAGCTGCAGCACCTGGGCCTGGAGTTCGCAATGGCCGCCACCTTCACCGGCATCGTGGTGCCCCTGCTGCGCACGCGGCCCATGCTCGGCGCCGCGCTGGTGGCGGCCGCGGTCGCCCTGCTCTGCCGCAACCTGCCCTACAAGCTCGGCCTGATGCTGGCCACCTTCGCCGGAGTCGCCGCGGGCATGACGCTGGAAGGCCGGAAGGAAGCTCCATGAACACGCACGAGCTCCTGATCATCCTGGGCATGGCCGCCGTCACCTTCGGCATCCGCTACTCCTTCTTCGTGCTGGGTGACCGCGTGGCCTTCCCCGCCTGGGTCCGCCGGGCCCTGCACTACGTCCCCGTGGCGGTCCTCACTGCCCTCATCGTCCCCATGGTGCTCCTGCCCGATGGCGAGCACTGGCAGCTCACCTGGCGCAACGCCTGGCTCGTGGGCGCCATCGCCAGCGGCCTCATGGCCTGGAAGCGCCTGCCCCTCCTCGCCGCCATCGGCGGCAGCATGGCCGTGTACTTCCTGTGGCGGGTGGTGGCCGCCTAAGGCAACCGCCTGTTGCTGAACTTAACAAAACCGATGCCGGGAGAGTACGTGTAGCGCTCATGGAAAAGCATCTTCCCGGTATCCGTCTCTGAGACCCATTCGTAGCGGAAGGAATCGGGTTTTCCCTGATAATTGAACCTCAGTTGATTTGCCTGCAGGCTCAGATTCCTCTTGGCTGCAAGACCATCCTGGTACTCCGTCGAGATATACCGCCGTGTCTGATGGTTCTTCCACGGGCCGAGCGGGAAGAATGCATCATCAACGAAGACTCGATCACTTTGTCCGGGTCGCTTGTCGTAGACACGGGCCAGCGCAGTCCCATCTGAACGCAGCGTGAAGTACTGGAGCTTCTCCCCATCCTTCTCAGTGTTCACACGTGCGTAGACCGACAACTTCTCCTTGGTGATGGGATGCGTCCACGGTATTGGCCCGTGGATTCGACGACTACCCTGAATCTTGTCGATGCGATCTCCAAAGTGAGCGTTAGGGACCCCGCTCCACAGCGCGAAGTCGATGATGCGTGTCTGGTTCCGGTCGACTATGCGTGTCTGGTTCTGCTTGGGGTTTGCCATGCAGCCTGCTGTCAGGATCAGGATGGGCAGTCCCATCCTGAGCCTTGTCGACTTCCATGGAGGGGGATTGAGAGTGTTCATTCGATGACCTCCGCGTTGAGTTGTGTGTGGGGAGGGACAGAAATGGGAGTCGCGAAGAAGGGTTTTTACAATGCAGAGATTGAAGGGGAGGCTACTTCCTTGGGCCTACCTGAAAGTGCTTGACGCTAGGTTCTCTGGG
Source organism: uncultured Mesoterricola sp. (assembly GCA_964479495.1). GTDB lineage: Bacteria > Acidobacteriota > Holophagae > Holophagales > Holophagaceae > UBA1801. Next base: position 8,674 of record CAYZND010000035.1, on the reverse strand, counting down.
GAGTTCTCAGCGATCACAAGGCGGAAGGGGGCCTGCGTGGAAGTTACCTGCAGGCAGCCGCTCGGTGAGTAGTCTCTCATGGGGTGGAAAAAGCAGGGCTGATTGCGGGCATGTCCAGCCATCTGGGAGCTCTCTCTTCGGAGTCTTCTCGACCACTGAAACCATGATCGTGAGAATTGGATGCCGTTCAAGGGATCCTTCTCAGTCGTTGTTGGCCACGCCCTTCAGGTGGACCTCAATGTCGCAACACTCCTTTGCAGATTCGCTTCGACTCGCAATCACGGCTGCGCATCCCCTTGATTTCAGTGCCTCGGCGAGCAGACGAACCTGAGTGCCTTCGAGACCAATTTCATCCGCATCGACCAGCAGGAGACGTGGATCTGCGACGATGGCGCGTGTGACGAGCAGGCTCGCGCGTTCGGCATGGGACAGGTTGACGGCCCGTTCTTTGACCGGAGCGGAAAGACCTCCCAAGCGATCCAGTGCTGTTCCGAGCCCGGCCCTACGGGCCAGGCTCTCGAGATCCTCATCCGAGGGAGGGGTGGTCGCACCCATCAGGATGTTGCGACGAATGCTTCCCTTCAGCATTGGACTGAAGGGGCCTAAATAAAGTACTTCGCCCGGAGGAGTGTTGACAGGTCGCATACCGCGGACCCGCACCGCGTGGGAGGGGGAGGGTTCGAGCCCAGCGACCATAAGCAGCAAATAGCTTTTCCCAGACCCGGCGGGGCCCACAAGGCGGGCCCAGATGCCAGCCTGGAGGTGCGTCGTGAGGGTGTCACCACTGGACAGACGGAGATTCCGGATGGCCAGCATGGGGCCCTCGGCTTGGCCCCCCACGCTTGCTGTACTGGGGCGGGTCCTTCCTAGGAGGCGGGGAGTGGCCAGGACCCGATCCAGGCGCTCCGAGGCAACTTCCCAAGCTTGTCGGCGATCCCAGATACCAACCAACTGGCGCATCGGTCGCATGATCAGAGCGAGTCCGGTCAAGGCTGCCGCTGCATCGGCCGTGCTCGCGTCCGATGCACGGATCGCAACTGCGAGGACGCTTGCTGTGGCAACGACTCCAGAAATGTCAGGAATGGCTCGGAGGAGTCCGACTGTCAGTGCACGGTGCGTGGCGGCATGGGTGAGCGCCCTGGATAGGGTCTTCAGGTTTCTCTGCTCGATGCGATGGCGGCCAAGCTGGCGTAGGGCCGCGGCCATCGGCAGGCGCTCCGTAAGGTCGGCAGCAAGTCGACTGCGGCGCATTCGCAGTTGCCAGTGTGCCTGCTTGAGCGGACCGCCGGTCCACCAAATAAGCGAGATACCCAGAAGAATGGGCACGGTGCTCGCCAGCCCCAACGCCGGTTCCAGCAGATAGAGCGCCAGGAGGCCCGTAGGAATGGTGATTGCAGCCGAAATCAGCCGTGCCATGCCCGAGGTGATCCAACCTTTGAGAGCTGCCAGATCGCCAACGAAGCGCAGGGACATAGAGCCGAGACGGTTGTCCACGTTTCTGTGGACAGCACTCTCACTCATGTGTCGAAAGAGCGCACTGCGGACTGCAGCCGCATACTCTTGTCCCACCCGCTCCGCCAGGGCGCTCTCAGCCAAATGGCAAGTAGCCAGGACCAGGCCGCCAAGACAGATCAGGCCGATCGGAAAAATGGGCAGGTTCGGATCTCCTTCCCGCATGGCCGAAAACACCCGGCGTGTCGCAAATGTCATGCAGCCTGCCGCCATGCCTTGGCCAAGCGCGAGCAGGGCAAGGATCGCAATGCGGAGCCCTCGACCATTCGCGGCTACAGATGGGCGTCTGCTCATGGTCCGGAAGGGTGGTTTACCGCGCTGATACGGTTGATGACTGATGATGCCACGGTCGGTTCGGCAAGATCTTCGCGGGTCAGGACCGGAATGCAGAAACGCTGCGAAAGTTCCCCCACGACGAGAGGGGCGCGGGTCAGGAGTCCGCTGAGGGCAACCGGCGCAATGCCGCGCTCGCTCAGCCACGCCATTCCACCGATCGCAGCCAGTGAGTCTGCGGCCACCAGGAGGAAAGCATCAAACAGCTGATCGCGTTGTGGGTGGTTCAGGATGAGCGAGGTCTCCGCTTGAGTGATGCCGTCGGCCAGCTCAATTACGGCGGTGTCACAGCCATGTCTCGCCGCCGCTGCCAGCAGGGAATGTCCCGCAGCAATAATCCTGTCGATTGGCTCGAGATAGGTCGATGCCATGCCCGCATCGGTAAAGTCCATCGCCACGGATGCACCTGCATCAATATACGCATGCAAGTCACCGAAGGATCCTGTACCCGTCAGTTTGATACCCGCCGTACGCCAGCCTGCTTTTTCCAGCCCATGGATGAGGTAGGCGGCGGTGGTCGTCTTGCCGGAGTTCATGGCACTTCCAACGATGCCGATGGTCAACCCAGGCTTGCCATGGCTGTCTTGGATGATGGTGTGTTGAGAAATATTGATCAGCTTGCCGGACGGGTCCGTCAGAACGCCAAGCACTCGCAACCTGGTCGCCGGTTTCATGCGATTGTGCCGTGATCGGGTATGACCGATGATGCCACCTGCAGCCAGTAGATCCGCCTTTCCGTCGGCCCTCACCTGAGAGATCCCCTCGAACTGATCCGTCGCGAAGCGTGCGCCGCAGGTAGCAACGATCAAGTCACCCACGAACAGATCTGAAAAGCGTCCCTCCCGGGTATGCAGGCGGGTCTGGTGGCCGATCCACTCGATGCGGGCAAGCAACAGGTCCCCGGATTGCGGCGAATCTGTAAACCTTATCCCGTTCACGATCTCTTTCGGGACATGACGCGTCGTGAAGGCCCATTTGGCCTTGTTGAAGATGGCATGCGATGGATCATCCGAGTGCGTAGTCACGTATGAGTCCTATGATGGAGCCTGTTGCATCCCGGAAATTACCTCCGATAACCCCCCCAACCGGACACATTCCTCAAAGCTGTGACCACAGCCCGGCATCAGGGCAAAATCCACTTGTGGAACAACGCCGAGGTCCCGTGCTGCCTGAAGGAGAGCCTGGTGCCAAATGCGTGCCCGCGTCTTGCGGTCGCGGCCCTGCTGCGCCTCAATTTCAGGACCGCTGCGTGTGACAGCATCAACAGCGTCGTCGTGCTCCCCCACTCTGATCATGATCTTCCGGTCAAGGAAAGCACGCAGGTTCACCTTCAGGCACTGGTGCACCAGCCGCAGGCGAGAGCTCTCAGACGGCCCCATGCCGTAGGGGAAGGGACTGTTATCCGGGAACGTGTACCACCCCGCTGAAGACACCACCAGCCGCTCGATCCAGTGTGGATAGAGCCACGTGAATCGATGGGCAAACTGTGCTCCCCCCGAGTAACCTGCCAGATCGAACCGCCCAGGTGGAACACACCCATCGCGCATAAGTTCCTCGACCAGCCGGATCAGGGCCAAGTCCGACCGATTGCGACATAAGCAACTCTGGTAGCGGGGATAATGCTTTTCATCAAAGTGGGGCATCACGAAGATGCGACCAGTTTCTGCTGACGCGGGGCTGAGCAACCTCGCCATCTCTTCAACCTCGCGGCTGATACCGTGGACGCAAACAATCGGTGGTAGACCGGATAGGACAGAAGGGACAAGAGTCCACGATGCGGGGATGACAGAGCCGAAGCCCGGCCGATACCGTACAGCAAGGGCATGATTGCTGATGTGTAGAAGTGGCAGCGGCCGATCCATTCAAAGCATCCGCTTGGAACAAGGTTTCTGACAACATACCCCGGCGCTTATCTGGTGAATCATGCCCTAGGTCATGTGACAAAAGGAATCATTTCGCGCATCATAATAAAATAATAATCAACATGAGCCCCTTCCAAGTAGCTTGAACCAACTGCTGATGCGCTGAACGCCATCCATGAGGCACTAAACCAGGATCCACCTCCTCACTCCCGTACCGACTTGGTGTGTCATTAGTGGGTTCCCGGGCCAAACCTGAGATCGGGATTAGTAGGCCTCCTTACTCTTTGTAATAATCTCTAGACCTTGATGTCGTTTCCGGAGAGCGCAAAGGCGAGGAAGTCATCTGCGGGCATGGGCTTGGCGATCAGGTAGCCCTGCACCTCGTCGCAGCCCCGCTCCTTCAGCTCCCTGAGCTGGTCCTCGGTCTCCACGCCCTCGGCCACGGAAGTGAGGCCGAAGGCGCGCGACAGGGCGATGATGGCGGAGACGATCTCGGCGTCCGAGAGATTGGCCGCCACGCCGCTCACGAAGGCCTTGTCGATCTTGAGGCTGTGGGCGGGAAGGCACTTGATGTACTGCAGGGACGAATAGCCCGTGCCGAAGTCGTCGATGGCGAAGAAGACCCCCAGAGCCCGCAGCTCATCCATGATGCCGACCACTTTGTCCATGTTGCGCATGAAGGCGGATTCGGTGACCTCGAGCTTCAGGAAGCGCGGGGGGAGATGACTGTCCGCCAGGGCCGACCGCACAATGCGCGGCAAACGGTCCTCCTCGAACTGGCGTGCGGAGACGTTCACGGAGATCGTCAGGTCGAGACCGGCTTCCTGCCAGCGCCGCGCCTGTCGACAGGCCTCGCGGATCACCCACTCCCCGATCTGGGGGATGAGCCCCGCGTCCTCGGCGATCTCGATGAAGGTCCCCGGCCCCAGCATGACGCCGGGCTCGGGGGTCCAACGGATGAGGGCTTCCGCCCCCACCAGACCGGTGGGCCGACCTGCTGCGGCTTCTCCGGCTCGCGCGATGGGCTGCAGGTAGAGGACCATCTCGTCCCGGTCAATGGCGCCGTGGAGCTTGGATTCGATCTCCATCCGCTTGCGGCTCACCGCATCCAGCTCCCCGGAAGCGAAGCGGAAGGTGCATCGTCCCGCCTCCTTGGCTGCGTACATGGCCGCATCCGCCTTCTTGATGAGGGTCTCTTCGTCCTGCCCGTCCATGGGACAGAGGGCGATCCCGACGCTGGCACCCACATAGATCTCGTGCCCTTCCACGTCGAAGCGCTTGGTCAGGGCTTCGATGAGCTCCGAGGCCACCTGCCCCGCATCCTCCAGGTGGGCGATCTCGCTCAGGATCACCGTGAACTCGTCGCCGCCCATGCGGCAGACCGTATCCGACTCCCTCAGCCGGGCCTTGATGCGCTCGGAGACCCTCACCAGCAGGGCATCCCCTACGGTGTGGCCGAGGGTGTCGTTGATGTTCTTGAAGCGGTCCAGGTCCAGGAACAGCAGGGCCGACAGGAGCCGCTTGCGCTGGGTCCGGAGGATGGCCCGGCGCAGGCGGTCCGTGAACAGGGCCCGGTTGGGAAGCCCCGTGAGCTGGTCGTAGTACGCCATGTGATGCAGGCGCTCCTCGGCGGACTTGATGGCGGATATGTCGATGGACAGCCCCACGTAGTGGCTCGGCCGGCCCTCGGCGTCGAAGATGGTGCTGATGGTCAGCCACTTGGGGTAGATCTCGCCGGTGGGCTTGCGGTCCCAGACCTCGCCGGACCAGTAGCCCGTTTCGAGCAGGGTGGACCACAGGTGCTGGTAGAACTCCAGGCCGTGCCGGGCGGACTTGAGGATGCGGGGGTTCTGTCCGATCAGTTGCTCCCGGGTGTAGCCCGACTGCACGCACATGGCCTCGTTCACGTCGAGGATCGTGCCTCCCGTGTCGGTGACCAGCATCCCCTCGCTCGTGCTGGCCAGCACCTTCCCGTACAAGATCAGCTGCTGGTGGGCCTTGACCAGATCCACCGTGCGCTTCTCCACCTCGGACT
>CAYZND010000035.1:0-2922 GCA_964479495.1 uncultured Mesoterricola sp. | reverse complement strand
CTCGAGCCGCTCGTTCAAATGGAGCGTCCGACGATGGCTGTCCTGCATCCGCGCGTTCATCTCCTGGAGCACCCCGGTGATATGGCCCATCTCGTCCCCGCTCGCGGGCAGGACGCGGAACGGATCCCGCAGCCGGGCCTCGTGGCTGTCCAGGTCCAGGGCGCCCAGGGCGGCCTCGATCCGCGCCAGCGGGTCGGAGATCCACCGCCGGAAGGCCATCCAGGTGATCCCCCAGACGAGGAGGGCCAGGAGCATGGAGTAGAGTGCGATGGAGACCGCGATGGGCCGGCCGGCCTGGGCGATCAGGCGCTCCGTGGTGGTGCGCACGATGAGCGCCGGAGTCCCGGTGGTCGTGCGCAGAAGGTAGAAGCCGTGGAGGCGATGCTCATCCGGGTCCTCCTGGATCAGGGAGCCTTCCTCGATCTGCGCCGTCTGTGGGAAACCGGGCGCAGGCTGCCCGGCCGGAGCGTAGGTGATCGGCACGCCGGTCTGGCGTGAGAGTGCGCCCAGCATGGCGTCGTCCAGCCGCCGGCCCATGATGAGGATGCCCTTGGGAGGGCCTGTGCGGTCCGACTTGAAGACCTTCGACGAGAAGGCCAGCACCAGCCCGGAGGGGGTCTGGAGCAGGCCCGAAGGCGCTGTCCGGAAGTCCTTGAGACCGCCGGGCGGGATGATCGGAGGGAAATGGCTGCTGTCCAGCACACCCTGTCCCGCGAGGTGCTCCTTGGCATACAGGCGCTGGCCCTGGGCATCGTAGATGACGATGAGGGACAGGTGGGCGGCCGTGAAGGTCTCCGGCGTGAGGTTCACGGGTTCGAAGGTGGGCTGGCGCCCCTGGGTGTACTGCCAGAGATCATCCCAGTAGGCCCAATCCTCCACCAGGGTCCCAAGCGACTCGACCTCCCGCTGGATCGCTTGGTGGATGCGGTCCACATCGCGCGTCGCGAAACCGCGCTCCACGTCCAGGAACCGGGTGGCCAGGAGGTAGCCCAGCAGGCCCATGAGGCCCAGTCCATAGACCACCACCAGCACGGCCGAGAGGAACACGAGCTTGGTGCGGATTCTCATGGGGCACGCGGCAATGGAACGGAGAAGACCAAGCGGCAGAGGGGAAAGCGGACCCTTACGTACGGTGGTCATCCTATCGGCCAAGCCTGTGGATCCTGTTTAATTCCGGACCATCAACCTCAAGAAGGTCTGTATTTTCGCAACGTCCCTTGCATGAGAAGCCAATGGGCTTCCCGGAAGGCTCCGCTGGGAACGGGCTGCTGCCCGCTCAGCGACAGCAGCCCGTATCGGCCCGACGGCCCGCTATCATTCCACGTTCATCAGATTGACCCCCTGGAGACGCGCGTGAAGGACTTCCTCAAGGAATACGGCATCACGATCGCGCTGGTCGCCCTCTCGGTGGCCCTGGTCCCCTTCTCGGGCCTGGGACCGACCTACCTCGTCCAGGAGTTGCTCACCCGCCTGGGCCGGAACGCCATCCTGGTCCTGGCCCTGCTGCCCATGCTCTGGGCCGGCATGGGCTTCAACTTCGCCCTGGGGGCCGGGGCCATGGCCGCCCAGATCGGGATGATCCTCGCCGTGGCCTTCAACCTCGTGGGGCTGCACGGCCTGGCCTTCGCGGTGCTGGCCGGGCTGCCCATCGCAGTGTTCGTGGGCTGGATCAGCGGCCTGATCCTGAACCGTATGAAGGGCATGGAGATGGTCATCAGCTACTGCCTCGTGCCTTATCTGTTCGATGGGTTCTATCTGCTGATCGTGCTCTATCTCATGGGCAGCCTCATCCCTTTGCCCGCCTCCGACCTCCTGCTGAGTCGTGGATACGGAATCCGGAATACGGTCGAGTTCGAGCATATGCGGCAGGCTTTGGACAACCTGATTCCGACAAGGGTAGGTCCCTTCGCGCTCTCCATTGGAACCTGGCTGACCGTGGTGGCTGTGGCGCTTCTCATCCTATGGGGGGCGAAGACCAAGCTGGGTCAGGACATCCATGCCATCGGATCCGATCCCCAGGTGGCCGAGGAGACAGGCATCCCCTTGAACAGGACCCGCATGTGGGCGGTCATCCTCTCCATGGTCCTTGCCTGCATCGGCCAAGTGGTCTTCCTTCAGAGCATGGGTTGCATGGCCACCTACAATGCCCACAGCCAAACCACCTTCTTTATCATTCCGTGCCTTATCGCAGGAGGTGCCACCCTGAGGAAAGTACGTGTCCGTCATGCCCTCATCGGCACCCCGGTCTTGCACGCCCTGCTCATCACCATGCCGATGGCATTCTGCGAGTTCTTCCACTCGGCGGAGTTAGGCTATAAGTTGAGCTCATACATCCAGTTGTTCGCCGCCTATGGCCTCATCGCCCTTGCCTTGATCCGCTACGGCATGGCGAAGCACCAGGAAGCCGAAGCGGCGCGTCAAGCGCAGGAGGCTGCCCAGGCGCCAGGACCCGCTCCCCAATAGCCCCTCCCGGAGGTAAAAACCACCCCTTGTTTTTCGTTTTTATTTCGCCATATTAGGTACCCCTCCTGGAGGTGTCCTGTGTTGGCGATGTGGGTTCCCGAGCTACCGTTCCAGCTGGCCTGCCAGCGGGAGGGGGGCCTGCGGGAGCGGCCCCTGGCCTTCCTGAGCCCCCACGGGGGGCGCACCCCCTCGCTGTGGCTGGTGAACCGGCTGGCCAAGGCAGAGGGCATCGCCGCGGGGGATCCCCTGGACCAGGCCCTGCGCCGCCTGCCGGGGCTGCGGGTCCTGGATCCCGCGCCCCAGACCTGGTGGGAGGCCCAGGCGAGCCTGGGGGACTTCCTCGCCCGCTGGTCGCCCCAGGGCCTGCTGGGCCGCATGGGGGAGGCCCTGCTGGAGCTGCGGGGCACGAACCACCTCTTCGGACCGCCCCCGGACGCGGCCCTCCGCATCCAGCGGGAG
>CAYZND010000034.1:2094-16412 GCA_964479495.1 uncultured Mesoterricola sp. | reverse complement strand
CGTCTGAAGTACCGCTTCCTGGACCTGCGCCGCGACAGCCTGCAGAAGAACATGATCCTGCGCAGCCAGGCGGCGACCCTCATCCGCAACTACTTCAACAAGCACGACTTCGTGGAATTCGAGACGCCGATTCTCGGCAAGTCCACGCCCGAGGGCGCCCGGGACTACCTCGTGCCCAGCCGCGTGCACCCCGGGGAGTTCTATGCCCTACCCCAAAGCCCCCAGCTCTACAAGCAGCTGCTCCAGGTCTCGGGCTTCGAGCGCTACATCCAGATCTGCCGCTGCTTCCGTGACGAGGATCTGCGGGCCGACCGCCAGCCGGAGTTCACCCAGGTGGACGTGGAGATGAGCTTCGTCCGACAGGAGGACGTTCAGGCCATGATCGAAGGCCTGATGGTTGAGCTGTGCACGCTCATCGACAAGAAGGTGACGGCACCCTTCCCGCGCCTGCCTTACAAGGACGCCATGGAGTGGTACGGCTCCGACAAGCCGGACCTGCGCTGCGAGCTGAAGATCCAGGATGTCACTGCCCTTTTCGAGAAGAGCGAGTTCAACCTCTTCCGTGCTGCCAGCGACAGCCATGGCCAGCGCCGCGTCCGGGCCCTCTACTTCCCAGGCGAGGCGGCGGGAGGCTACTCCCGCAAGCAGCTGGACGAGCTGCAGGAAGCCGCCAAGCAGCTGGGTGCGGGGGGCCTGCCCTATGCCAAGTGGGGCAAGGAGGGCTTCGCCTCCAGCTTCAAGAAGTTCGTGGATGCCGAAGGCGAGGCGGCCCTGAAGGCCCGCCTTGGGGTGACGGGCGATGGCCTGGTCATCTTCGCCGTGGGGCCGGATGATCAGACCTCCCGCGTGCTGGGCGAGCTGCGCCTGCGGCTGGCCAAGGCCCTGGGTCTCATCGACGAGTCCAAGTTCGCCTTCCTCTGGGTGGTGGACTTCCCCCTGCTGGAGTGGAACGAGGAGGCCCAGCGCTTCGTGGCCTGCCACCACCCCTTCACCAGCCCCCATCCGGACGACCTCGACCTGCTCGAGACCAACCCCGGCAAGTGCCGGGCCGTGGCTTACGACATCGTGCTCAACGGCTACGAGGTCGGCGGCGGTTCCATCCGCATCCACGACGCCGAGACCCAGAGCCGGATGTTCCGCGCCATCGGCATCGGCGAGGAGGAGGCCCGTGACAAGTTCGGCTTCCTGCTGAGCGCCCTGGCCTATGGCGCCCCTCCCCACGGTGGGCTGGCCCTGGGCCTGGACCGGCTGGCCATGCTCCTTTCCGGCACCAGCAACATCCGCGAAGTCATCGCCTTCCCCAAGACCGCGGCCGCCAAGTGCCTGATGACCGAGGCCCCCAGTCCCGTGGACCCCAAGCAGCTCAAGGAGCTGAAGATCCAGACCCAGCAGGGCCAGCAGTACCGGGCCGGCGTCATGTTCTTCGAGTCCGTGCCCCCCGAACTCCAGGCGCCCGTCACCGCCTTGCGGACCCTCACCGCGAACTCGCCCACCTCCACCAGCACGATGGTCCTGGACGGCGAGATCGTGAAGGTCGAGACCACCACGATCCCCATGCCGGAGCTCGAGGACTGACCTCCACGTGACCACGCTTCGCCACCTCGCCGGCCGGATCCTGAAGGAGGCGGGGTGGGCGCTTCCGCCGCTGCCCCTGGTCTGGTCGTCTCGCATGGCCCGCTGCGCGGGTCTCTTTGTGGTCGAGAAGGATACCCGGGGCGTCTGGCAGCCGGAGATACGGCTTTCGATCCCCCTGCTGCGTCGCCGGGATTGGCCCTGGCCCATCCAGGTCTGCGGCTGCAACTGCCGGGAGCCGGAGGCCGTCACGCGGCGGATCCTGGAGCACGAGCTGATCCACTACAAGCTCTGGAAGGATGGCGATCGGGACTTCGGCCACACGGAGCGCTTCCGCCTGCTCGCCTGGGAAGCCTTCGGGCATCAAAGCATCACCCACGGCATCGGCCACGAACCGGGGGAGTGAGCGCCGCCGGGTATCCTGGAAACTTCCTCCTGCCATGAAAGCCGAGATCGCATGCCCGTCAAAAGCCTGGTCCCATCGCTGCTTCCCATCCCCCGCTTCACGGAAGCCCCGGAGGAGGTGCTGCTGCCCCACGCACGCAAAGTGTTCGCCCTGAAGAACATCCACTTCCGCGACATCAAGGCTCTGGGGTTCGACATGGACTACACCCTGAGCCATTACCGCTCGCCGGAGATCGACGACCTGGCGTTCAAGAAGGCGAGCCGCTTGCTGGTGCGGGAGAGGGACTACCCGAAGTGGCTGCTGGAGCAGCGCTTCGACCCCACCTTCGCCATCCGGGGGCTGGTGCTGGACGGCAACCGGGGCAACCTCCTGAAGCTCAGCAGCGAGCGCCTTGCCGTGCGCGCACGCCATGGCACCCGCCCCATGGACCGTGCCAGCATCGAAGCCGCCTATGGTCCCCGCCGCGTCGCCTCCTCGGCCCCCGGCTTCCGCAGCATCGACACCCTTTTCGAGATCCCTGAGAGCTACCTCTATGCGCTGCTGGTGGATGGCCGGGATGCGGGCATCATTCCCGAGCACGACTACATCCAGCTGTTCCGGGATGTCCGCTGGGCCATCGACACCGCCCACCGGAACGGGGACATGAAGGCGGAAATCCTGGCCAACCGGAACTTCTTCATCCTCAAGGACCCGGAGCTGCCCGCTGCCCTGGACCGCTGGAAGCGCTCGGGGCGCAAGCTCTTCGTGGTCTCCAACAGCGAATGGACGTTCACCAATGGGGTCCTCTCCTTCCTGCTGGATGGACAGGATCCTGCAAGACCCTCCTGGGAGGACTACTTCGATCTGGTGGTCACCAGCTCCCGGAAGCCCGTGTTCTTCGAGGAACCCCAGACCGCCAGCCCGACCGAAGGCCACCCCAAGGCCTTCACGGGGGGCAATGCGGCCTGGCTGGAGCAGCAGCTCGGGGCCTATGGCGACGAGATCATGTACGTAGGGGATCACATCTACGGCGACATCCTCCGCTCCAAGAAGAACGTGTCCTGGCGGACCCTCCTGCTCATCCCCGAGCTGGGAACCGCCCTCCAGCGGCTGGAGGAGCACGCCGGGGACCTGCAGGACTACCTGCGGTCGGAGACCCTCCGGCGGCGCGACGTCCAGCGGCTCTCCTTCCTCGAGGACCGGCTGAACCGGAACCGCGAGCACCGCCACCTGCTGGCGGCTCGGTTGTCACCCGAAGCCCTGCATGCCCTTGACCGGGAAGCCGCCCAGATCAGGGACGAGCTGGAGGCCACTCGGGCCCGAAGCCTGACCCAGGAGGCCTTCGTCTCGGACCTGGACCAGCGCCTGGAGGCCGCCTTCAACCCGCGGTGGGGATCCATCTTCCGGGATGGCTACCAGCAGACCCGCTTTGCGGACCAGATCCAGCAGTATGCCTGCGCCTACACGGGCCGCATCAGCAATCTATACTTCCTGGATCCGAGCGCCGCCTTGTATGCTCCCGTGCCAACCCTCCCCCATGAGCGGATTTAATCCCATTTCGCAAGTCTTGTATTTCGTACCAAACTGATTTAGAAATCCCAGTACACTTTCCCGTGAGTTTCCGCATCCAAGTTCATGCATGATGTTCTCATTCCCGGAGTGAACCGTTGAAACGCGCAGAAATCACCTCCGAAGGCACCCCTTCCCTGAAGACCCTGGGGGAGCGCATCAAGGCTGTCCGCACCGCCTGGGGCTGGTCCCAGGAAGAGATGGCCGAGACCTTGCGCGTGGACCAGGCGTCCATCTCCTTCTGGGAACGCGACAAGATCAAGCCCTCCGGCTCCGCGATGGTGGCCCTCTCGGCCCTCTTCCGCACCAGCCTGGACTCCCTGGAGTCGGGCGTGGGCTTCGTGGTCCCGGATCCCCCCTCACGGCCTCCGCTGGCCAAGGCCGAGCGCGAGTTCCCGCGGAGCGTCAGCCTTCCCATCAGTGACGCCGACCCCATCGTGGTCGTGGATCTGGTCGACGGCACCTCCAAGGGCAAGCAGCTCTCCGAGGCCATGATGGTGCTCGTGGAGTCCGTCAAGGCGGGCCGGCGCGTCTGGGTGGTGATGGAGTAGCCTTCAAGTCCGAGTCCTGACATCTCACGCCAGGGGCCTTTTCAAGCCCCTGGCGTTTGCTCAGTATTCGAACGTGCTGCCCCCGATGAACTCCCGCAGGATCGAGGTGTGGGGCACCTCGTCCGCGAAGACGGGCACGAACATCCGCAGGAAATGCAGCAGGCGATAGGCCTCGCAGAAGGCCTCGTCATCCGTGGGCACCTCCAGCAGGAACCGCTCGGCATACAGGCGCAGCACGGCCGGCTCGTAGACCAGGGTGGAGTTGAACATCACGTCCGCATCTTCCTGGAAGGGATAGATGTTCCGCCGCTCCCCCCGCAGCACCGAGGCCCACATGCCGATGGTCCGGGAGGCCGAGTGCCCCCGCGACTTGCGATCCCGCACGATGCGCCGGATGAGGCGCACATCCGTGGTCATGATGCGGTTGTGGTCGTCCAGGCCGAGCTGGGTCAGGGCGCTGATGTAGATCTTCAGCTTGGCCTCGGCCGAAACCGAGGCGGAGAGCTTGGGGTTCAGGCCGTGGATGCCCTCCACCAGGAGGATGTCGTTGGGTCCCAGCTTGAGGGTCTCGGTCTTCGGCGAGCGGGAGCCCGTGAAGAAGTCGTAGATGGGGATGGCCACTTCCCGGCCCGCCAGGAGCTCTTCCATGTGCTGGTTGAACAGGGGCAGGTCCACGGCCTCGAGGCATTCGAAGTCGGGCTTCCCCTCCTCATCCAAGGGGGTCTGGGCACGGCCGACGAAGTAGTTGTCCGTGGAGAGGGTGATGGGCCGCAGGCCGTTCACGCGGAGCTGGATCATCAGCCGCTTGCTGAAGGTGGTCTTGCCCGAGGAGGAAGGTCCGGCGATGAGCACCAGGCGCACCTTGTCCCGGCGGGAGGCCACGATGTCGGCGAACTCCGCGATCTTCTTCTCGTGGAAGCCCTCGGCGATCTTGATGACCTCGCCGATCTCGCTGGAGAGGCAGGCCTCGTTGAGCTGGCCCACGTTCACCACCCCCAGGATGCGGTTCCAGTTCTTGGTCTCCTTGTAGATCTGGAAAAGGTGGGGCTCCGGCGTGCTCTCCGGGACCTGGTCGGGCTGGCGGTAGTCCGGGAAGGCGAGCACGAAGCCGGGGGGATACGAGACGAGGGCGAACTGGTCGATGTACCCGGTGGAAGGCACCACGGGACCGTACTGGATGTCCTTGAAGACCCCGCAGCCCACCAGGCGCACCTCAATCCAGCGGGTGGTGGTCAGCAGCTTCACCTTGTCCTCGTAGCCCTCGGCCCGGAAGTATTCCTTGGCTTCCTCGCTGGCCAGGATCTGGCGCTGGAAGGGACGGTTCTCCACCACGATCTGGCGCATCCGGGCCTCGATGCGGGCCAGGTGGCCTTCCTCCAGAGGTGGGTCCGCCTTCAGGTCGAAGTAGTAGCCACCCCCGAGCGACTGGCCCACGATGACCCGGGCCCGGGGATACAGCTCCTTGACCGCTTCGTAGAGGATCAGGCAGGCCGAACGGCGGTAGACGGCCGTGCCTTCCCTCTGGCGGAGCCCCACCGGCGTGACCTTGCACCCCCACCGGATGGGGGTGTCGAGGCTGACCAGGTGCTGGTTCAGCTTGGCCGCCAGCGGCTTCGGCTCCTTGGGCGGGTAGCGCTTGAGGAAGTCGGAGATGCGTTCACCGGCCTTCGCGGGGAGGCGCTGGCCTTCCATCAGGATCTCGATCTGGGTGCCGGGCATGGAAGCCTCACAATCGAATGGGTCTCCCTTCCCATCGACCCGGAGCGCCGAGGGCTGAACTCTGTGGACCGATCTACGCCAGCGGCAGCTCCAGGCCGATCACCGTGCCCATCCCGCCCGGATCGCGCTCCAGCGTGAAGGTCCCTCCCATGGCGACCATCAGCTGGCGGCAGATCACCAAGCCCAGGCCTGCCCCCCCTTGTCCCTTCACGTACAGCTCCTCGGGACTCAGGGAACGCCGGGAGTTGAACGCCGCCGTGGCCTCCCCCAGATCCAGCCCCTCCAACATCAGGTAAAGCCGGAGGCTCATGGGTTCCCGCTCGCTCCAGAGCCACAGCGTGCCGTCACGACTGCTGCGGAGTGCGCCGGCACAGAGGCTCAGGAGGATCTGCCGGAGGAGGTCCCCATCGGCGAGCACATCCGGCAGGTCCAGGTCCCTGGGCCAGTCCGTGCGCCCCCCCTTCCGCCTGGGGAACGCCTCCACCAGAGGCAGGAGATCCCGAAGCAGCGCGCCCAGGTCCGTGGGCCGGATCTGGAGAGCCTTTTCCCGTTCGGGGCTGGCCAGCTCGGAGAGATCCCTGAGGAGCTCGGCCATGTGCTTGCCCGCCAGCAGGCCGTCCAGAAGCAGGCTTCCCCGGTCCTCCTCACTGAGCTGCCGGTCGAGCCTCACGTGGCTCAGGAGCGCCAGGATGCCCATCAGCTGACTGCGCAGTTCGCTGGCGGCATAGGCCAGGAAATCCACCCGGAAGGTCTGGCCCTGCCGGAGGGCCTGGTTCTGCAAGTCCAAGGCCTCCGCCTGGGCCTTGAGCCGCTCGGCCTCCTTCCGCAAGGCCTCCCGCTGCCGTTCCAGATCCAGCAGCACCCAGGCGCCATGGAGCGAAGCCGCGAAGAGTCGCTGCAGGACCTCCAGGGATTCCTGCTCCGCCTCGCTGAAGACCTTCGCCTTGGGGAGGGAGAGCACGGTGAAGCCCACCAGCAGGGTCTGGTGCTCGAAGGGTACGAAGTAGAGGCCATCCTCCGCCCTGGCCTGGATCAGCCTCAGCGCAGGGGGCAAGGAATCGGCCTCGAGCCACTGGCATTGATAGATGAGGATCGGATAGTGGGGAAAGGGGTGGGGTGCCGGCAGGTGCAGCTTGTCCAGCTGGCGACGGTCGAATCCCATGCCACAGCAGGCGCCGTAGTGGTCCTCGCAGAGGGTCCACAGGAGCCCCTGCCGAGCGCCGAACTCACTGTGGAGCACGTCCAGAATCAGGGGTCCCAGCTGCTCCGTGCGTGTCGTGGCCGTCAGCACGTTGGCCACGTGGCGCATGAGGGCCGCCTGCTGGCTGCGCTCCCTCAGCTCCAGATGCACGGCGCGAAGGTCCGCCAGCAGCTGGCCCGCCCGGGCATCCGCCCGGAGCACCTGGGCCCAGGCCTCCATCGTGGCATTCACCTCCGGATTGGAGGCGTCCGGCATCAGCGGCAGAGGTTCGGGTTCAGGCCCCGAAACGGGATGGATCGGCATGCCCCCAAGGATAGGGAGAAGGCCAAAGGCACGGAAGGGCGACTTGCGGACCTTCACGCGATCGGGGGGGTGGTCGGCGGAGCCGGGGGGGACCGTGATGGCGATTCCGCAGGAGGCTCCTACGCGATGGGAACGGAAAGGATCATGGTCGTGCCACGGGCCCCCCTCCGCGATCGAGCGCAGCGAGGAGCGGGAGTGCCCTCCGGTGGAGGGCACGATCGGGGGGTGGTCGGCGGAGCCGGGGGGGACGGTGATAACGATTCCGCAGGAGGCTCCTACGCGATGGGAACGGAAAGGGTCATGGTCGTGCCATGCCCCATGCCCTCGCTTTGGAGGCTGATGGATCCGCCCATCATCTCCATCAGGTGCTTGCAGATGACCAGGCCGAGGCCCGTGCCGCCGTATTCCCGGGAGTGGCCGCCCTCCGCCTGGACGAACTTCTGGAAGAGTCTGGCCTGCGCTTCCGGCGCGATGCCGATCCCGGTGTCGATGACCTGGATGCTCACCTGACCGAAGCCCCGCTCGACGTGGACGCGGACGCTGCCCTCCTTGGTGAACTTGATGGCGTTGGACAGGACGTTCAGCAGCACCTGGCGCAGGCGGCCCGGATCCACCAGCACGTCCGGCAGGCTTGCGAGGTTCTCGGGCCAGACCAACTCCGTGCCGGGCTTCCGCGGATAGGCCTGGGCGATGGGCTTCACCTCTTCGACCAGGACGTGCAGGCTCCAGGGCTCCGCATGGATCTGCATGCGCCCCGCTTCGATCTTCGCCAGGTCCAGGATGTCGTTCAGCAGATCCAGCAGATGGCGGCCCGAGGCGTAGCTGTCCGAGAGCATGCGCCGCATCTCGTCCTCATCCTCGTACAGGCCGTCGAGCACGAGCCGCGTGAAGCCCAGGATGCCCGTAAGAGGGGTGCGCAGCTCATGGCTCGTGAGGGCGAGGAACTCGCTCTTGAACCGGTCCGCCTCGAGCAAGGCCGAGTTCGCCTTCTCCAGCTCCCCGGTCTTGAGCCGGAGCGCATCCCGCTGCTCGCCCAGGTCCCGGAAGAGCCAGGCATTGTAGATGGAGACCGCCACCTGGCGCTGCAGGACGGTGAGGATCTCCTGGTCCTCGTTCAGCCGATGGCTGGTGTCCAGGGACATGATGGCAAAGCCCATCAGCAGGAGCTGATGCTCGAAGGGAACGAAAAAGGCCCCGCTGTCGCCCGTCCCTTTGAGGATCTCGAGGGGACCGCGCAGGGTCGAGGCATCCAGCCACTGGTGCTGGAAGAGCACCGTCGGCGCGTCCGGGAAGGGGTTGGGCGCGGGCAGCTGGAGGCGGCTCCACGTGCTGCGGGGGAGGCCGTGTCCCACCTGGGGCTGGTAGCAGGAGCCTCCGTCTTCCAGGATCCACACCACGCAGGTCTTCGCATTGAACTCCTGCACGAAGACGTCCTGCAGCACGCTGGCCACCTGGGTGACCTTGGGGGTGGCTGCCAGGATTTCCGCCACATGCTGGAGCACGGACATCTGGTGGGAGCGTCGGCCCAGCCGCGTACGCAGGTCCGTGAGCTCCTGGTTCTGCTGGGAGATGAGCCGCTGGCTCTTCACCAGCTCCGCCAGGACATCTCCGCCCTGCCCCCGCGCCGGGCTGCTTGGCTGGGAAGGCTGAACGCCGGGCTTGTAGGGATTCACGCCAGTCTGCGCCGGCTTGGCAGGATCCTGCGCCCCGGACGAACCCGCTCCTGCCCCCGGCTGAGCGCCTGGATTGTAAGGGTTGGTGGGCGTGGGACTCATGCTGCCCACTAGGATGCCCAGGGTCACGGCGCCTGTCCAAGATTCTTGAGGGAATCTCTTGGATCACGCGAAATCTGCCCCTCGGAAGCACCTTCCTGATGCGTCCCCGGAACGGGCCACGGTAGTCTAAGGGTTCGATGAACCAAGCGGATGAAGCCGAACTGATCGCACGGGCCCTCAAAGGAGATGGCGAAGCCTTCTCCGATCTGGTGAAGCCCTACCTGGGATTGTTCACCGCGGGCATCCACCGGATCCTGCAGGACACCCAGGACACCCAGGATGCGCTCCAGGAGGCGCTCTTGAGCCTCCACACGGAGTTGCACCGGTTCCAGGGCAAGAGCAAGTTCTCGACCTGGGCCTACCGGGTCTGCCTGAACGAGGCCCTGATGCTGCGCCGCTCCCGCATCCGGAGGCGCGAAGACAACCTCGAAGATTTCATGCCACATTTTTCGCCCGAAGGGCATCTGATGAGCAAGGAGGGCCTCCGGGACTGGGTCCAGGAGGCGACTGCCCTGGAAAGGGTCGAGCAGGATCAGTTCCGAGAGAAGGTCAAGGAAGGGCTCAATCGGCTATCCGACGAACAACGAGCGGTGTTCATCATGAGAGACCTGGAAGGCATGGATACGGATGAAGTGGCTGCCAAGCTCGGCATCAGCCGTGGCTTGGTCCGCCAGCGCCTGCACCGCGCCCGCCTGGGCCTGCGGGGCGTGCTCGCCTCCTTCACGCCCGGAGGGCATCCATGAAACAGCGGCTGACGTGCCAGGAAGCCATCGCGCTCCTTACGGACTATCAGGAGCAGGCGCTTTCCTGGGACCAGCAGCTGCTGATCCGGATGCATCTGTGGCGATGCCCCGAGTGCCAAGCTCTCCTTGCGGAACTGCACTCCGTTCCGGATCTGATCCAGCGGCTGGACGACCCGGAGCCGGAAGGGCTCGCATCCATCGGCGAGAACGCCCTGGCCAATGCACTTTCCCGCTTGGAGGAGCCTCGCGGGGCGCATGCCGTGTCGCGGTGGCCCCTGCCCGCATGCGTCGAGCGTCTCCTTGAAACCACGGCTGATCTCCCCCTTAGGCTCATGGCCCAGACCCATGCCGCCATGAGGCAAGGACTGGCGCCTGGGACCGAACCCTTCCTGCCGGCCGATGTGCTTGCGCAGCTCCCCCCTGCCCATAGCTGGAAGTGGAGCCACTTCCCGGGCGGAATCCGGCGGGCCAGGCTCCTTCAGACCGATCGTGGCCCCAGCCTGTCCCTGGTCTTCATGCCTCCGCACCATTCCCTGGCCCAGCACACCCACCTGGGGTCCGAAAGCATCCTGGTGCTGGACGGAGAGCTGGAACACGAGGACCGCTGCCTCACGGATGGCGACTGGATCCACCTGGAGACCGGTTCCCATCATGCGCCCCACGCCTTCGGCCGCGGCTGCTGGTGTCTCGTGCGAGACGAAGGCTCCCTGCGCTTCGAGGGGCCGCTGGGATGGGTCAAAGGCTTGTTGGCCGGCGCGTGAGGCTCAGAGCATGGCGAAGGGACGGGCCTTCAGGTGGGCCTGATCGAGGATTCCGCGATCCAGCACCAGGCTGGTGACCAGCTCCACAGGTGTCACATCGAAGGAAGGGTTGAAGACGGCGGCACCCTTCGGAGCCCAGCGCCAGTCCCTGTAGCCTCTCACCTCGGCGCTGTTGCGCATCTCGATGGGGATGGAGTTCCCATCCGGGCACATCGAATCCACCGTGGAGTAGGGTGCGACCGGGTGGAAGGGGACTCCGTGGTGGCGGGCCTGCACGGCAAGTCCATAGGTCCCCACCTTGTTCGCAAAATCACCGTTGGCAGCGATCCGGTCAGCACCCACAAGGACTCGCTGGACCATGCCGTCCCGGAGCAGGATGGCCGCCATGCTGTCCGTGATGAGCGTGTGCGGGATGCGGAGGCGGCCCAGCTCCCAAGCCGTGAGCCGTGCTCCCTGCAGCAGAGGCCGTGTCTCGTCCACGAACACGTGCCGCACCAGCCCTTGCTCGAAACCACGCCGGATCACGCCCAGGGCCGTCCCGATGCCCGCCGTGGCCAACCCTCCGGTATTGCAGTGGGTCAGCACCGCCTCTCCGGGAGCGAGCAGTGTCAGGCCATGCCGGGCCATGGCTTCGCAGAGCGCCACGTCCTCCTCGAAGATGCCCTCCGCCTCGCGGATCACATCCTCGAGAGAGCCGGCCAGTGCCCGGTCCATGCGGTCCATGGCCCAGGCCAGGTTCACGGCGGTGGGCCGCGCCTCCCGCAGCATGGCTGAGGCTTCCCGCAGTTCCGCGGGGCCGGCGCCGTCCTCCGCGAAGCGTGCGAGGCAAAGGGCTGCGGCCACGCCGATGAGCGGAGCGCCTCGCACGGCGAGCCGCTGGATGTGATGGATCATGGCCTGGGGCTGTCCCGCCTCCAGCCAGATCTCCTCATCGGGCAGGCAGGTCTGGTCCAACACCCAGAGGCACTTCCCGTCGCTCCGCAGGGCCATCGACTCGAGGATCTTCACGGTGGTCTCCTTCTAGCGGATGCGCGGTCCCAGTTTGATTCGAGCTGCACGGAGCACGTCCAGCTCCGAGGCATCCATGGCACAGATGCCGCCCAGTTCCACGGCGGCCTTGAGGATCTGGGCAATGTGTTCCAATCGCTCGAGGCCCATGCAGGCCTCCTCGAGATCCTCCCCCCAGCAGACCGCTCCATGGCGAGCCAGCAGTAACAAGCGAGCGCCCGGCAGGAAGGGTTCCAGGGAGCGCCCCATGGCTTCGGTGCCCGGCTGTGCGTAGGGCACGATGGGGATCCGTCCGGCCGAGAGGATCAGTTCCGGCAAGGCTTCGGAGGGCAGCTCGTGGAGCTCGGGCCGGGCCACGGTCCAGGCAATGGCCGTGGGTGGATGGGCGTGGACGACACAGCGCGCCTCGGGACAGGCGCCGTAGATGGTCAGGTGCATGAACCGCTCGCTGCTGGGCCGCCCGGAGAGAACGCTCCCATCGAGGGCCAGATAGGCCATGTCCTTCGGGCTCAGCCGAGCCTTCGCCACCCCCGAGGGCGTGATGGCCACCCGCCCGTCGGCCATCCGAACGCTGAGGTTCCCATCCCCGGCCGCAAGCAGGTTGCGGGCATGGAGACGGCGGGCAGCCTCGCAGATCCCTTCGAGCACATCGGATTCAGAGGTCATGCGTTCCTCAGGGTTCCGGGAGCGGACCGAACGGTCCTTGTCCGGTGAATGTGAATCGGGTCCTCATGAATGGAAGTCATGTTGACGTATATTAAGGCATTAGATCTTCCTTGGACGCCCCTCGTGCTTCCCAGCCTTCCCCTCCGCAGCGAATCCGTGCTGAAGACCCTCATCGAGGCCTACTTGGTGGGCGGGGAGCCCGTGGGATCCCGCCTGATCTCCAAGCGCCTGCCCCAGAGCGTCTCCAGCGCCACCATCCGCAACGTGCTGTCGGACCTGGAGGAGGAGGCCCTGGTGAGCCAGCCCCATACCAGTGCGGGGCGGATCCCCACGGAAAAGGCCTATCGGTACTACGTGGATCGCTGGGTGCATCCCGGCGCCCCGGAGCCTGAACTGGGGGCCAAGCTTTCGGCCACCTTCGAAGGCTTGGACCAGGATCCGGACACTTGGCTCCGCCACGCCTCCAAGGTGCTCTCGGAAGTCATGGGCGGCGTCTGCCTTGCCCTTCCCTTCCAGCTGACCCGCAGCCGCCTGCTGCGGCTGGAGTTCCTCCCCCTGGGAGGGCGAAGGCTCGTGGCCGTGTGGGTGGGCAGCGCCGGAGAGGTGGAACACCAGGTGATGGAGAACCCCTGGAGCTTCGACGCAGAGATCCTGACGGAACTGGGCAATTTCGCCACATCCCATTTCCAGGGCTGCACCCTTGCGGGCATGCGCCAGCGACTGGTGGAGACCCTCCGGGAGCAGGCGGACGAAGCCCACCAGCTGCGCGCCCGCCTGGCTGATCTGGCCTCCCACATGACCGATGCCGCCGAGCGGGGGAATCCTCCGGTGGTCGTGGCGGGGCTCGGGGAGCTGGGTCGCGTGCCGGAGTTCGACGACAATGCCCGCTTCAGGGATCTGGTGGCCGCCTTCGAGGAGCACGAACGCCTGGCGCGGCTGCTCAACGCCTTCGCAGAAGCCTCCGTCCGGGAAGTGAAGCTGCTCCTCGGCTCCGAGAACCCCTACCTCCAGGACATGCCGCTGGCCACCGCCATGCGGACCGTGTCCCTTCCTGGCGACGAGAACGTCACCTTCGCCCTGGTGGGCCCCCTCCGGATGGACTACGTCCGGCTCCTGGGAGGCCTCTCCTGGTGGTCCGAGGAGATCAACCGCCGCATTCCCCGGTCCGTTTGAGGCCGCTTCACAAACCACCTACAATCGAGTGCCATGATCGATCACGACAGCCCGCTGCAAGACACCCCAGAGGATCCACCCTCCCGACGGGAGCCTGACCTGACGGTCGACCTCACGCTGGATGAGTCCGAAGTCGTGGACGATCTCCAGGCGTTGGCCGATGAAGCCGCCGAGGATCTTCCTGAAAGGGCCAGCCACAAGGCCTCCCGCCAGAGCGACGAGCTTTCCACGCTCTTCAACGAAGAGCTGGAGCGCACCCTGCTGGAGGCCCGGGACCGGATCCAGGAGCTTGAGAAGCGCGAATCCGAACACCTCGACAAGCACCACCGTCTGCTGGCGGACTTTGCGAACTACCGCAACCGCACCAACCGCGACATCCAGATGGCGGTGGACCTCTCGGAGAAGAAGCTCCTCCTCGAGTTCCTCCCCGTGCTGGACAACTTCGAACGCTGCATCGGTTCGAACTACCAGAACGTGGATGACTTCCGGAACGGCGTGCTGCTCATCCAGAAGCAGTTCCTCGATGCCCTTCGGCGGGTCGGCGTGGAGCTCGTGATGCTCGCGCCCGGCGATCCCTTCGATGCGGTCCATGCGGAAGCCCTCTCCACCGCGAGCGACCCGAAGTACCCCGATGGGGCCATCGCGGCGGTCTACGAGCGGGGCTACACCCTGCGGGAGCAGCTTCTGCGAGCTGCCCGCGTCGTGGTGAACCACCGCGATGCCGATCCCTCCACCAAGCACTGAAGCCAGCGATCCCAGCCCCCGATTCACCTGAACATCCTTCGCATTCCGGAGTCCTCCCATGACGGGCAAGCTCATTGGCATCGATCTCGGTACGACGAACAGCTGCGCCTGCGTGATGGAGTCGGGGGAACGACGTGTCATCCCCAAC
>CAYZND010000034.1:0-2084 GCA_964479495.1 uncultured Mesoterricola sp. | reverse complement strand
AACCGCGAGGGCAGCCGCACGACTCCCTCCGTGGTCGCGTTCACGGATAAGGGCGACGTGCTCGTGGGCCACATCGCCAAGCGGCAGGCGGTGACGAATCCCCAGCGCACCCTGTTCGCCGTGAAGCGCCTCATCGGTCAGAAGTTCGACTCCCACCGGGTCCAGGAGGCCATGGGTCGCCTGCCCTTCCCCGTGGTGAAAGCCCCCAATGGCGATGCGTGGCTCGGCGTGGGTGATCGCGACTACGCCCCCCCCGAACTCTCCGCCATCGTCCTGCGCTCCTTGAAACAGAGCGCCGAGGCCTACCTGCACGAGGAGATCGTGGACGCGGTGATCACCGTTCCGGCCTACTTCGACGACGCCCAGCGCCAGGCCACCAAGGACGCGGGCCGCATCGCCGGCCTGAACGTGGTGCGCATCATCAACGAGCCCACGGCCGCGGCCCTGGCCTACGGCCTTGACAAGGCGAAGATGTGTATAAGAGACAGGGCTGGACAAGAAAGGGCGGCGCGAGATCCTCGCCATCTATGACTTCGGCGGGGGCACCTTCGACTTCACACTGATGGAGATGAACGACGGTGTCTTCGAGGTGCTCTCCACCTGCGGCGACACGTTCCTGGGGGGCGAGGACTTCGACCAGGCCATCCTGATGTGGCTTGTGGAACGCTTCAAGAGCAACACCGGGCTGGATCTCACCAAAGACCGCATGGCCCTCCAGCGGCTGAAGGAGGCTTCCGAGAAGGCCAAGTGCGAACTCTCCACCCTCGACCGCGTGGAGATCCGCCTGCCCTTCATCGCCCAGGGACCTACGGGCCCCCAGCACCTGGAGGCCACCCTCACCCGCGAGGAACTGGAGTCCATGGTCCGTGCCCTGGTGGAGCGGACCATGGCGCCCATCCAGGACGCCCTGAAAGCAGCCCGGAAGCAGCCCACGGACGTGGACCAGGTCATCCTTGTCGGCGGCCAGACGCGCATGCCGATGATCCAGCAGTTCGTGAAGGACTTCTTCAAAAAGGAGCCCAATCGCGACATCAACCCGGACGAGGTGGTGGCCGCGGGGGCCTCCATCCAGGGCGCCGTGCTGACGGGCGAAGTGAAGGACCTGGTGCTGCTGGACGTGACGCCCCTCTCCCTGGGCATCGAGACCCAGGGGGGTGGCTTCGTGAAGATCATCCAGCGCAACTCCACCATCCCCTGCCGGGACAGCCGGGTGTTCACCACCGTCACGGACAACCAGGCGCGGGTCGAGGTGCACGTGCTGCAGGGCGAGCGCGAGCTGTCCGAGCACAATCGCAGCCTGGGCCGCTTCGACCTCATCAACCTGCCGCCCCTGCCCAAGGGCGTGCCCCAGATCGAGGTGGCCTTCGACATCGACTCCAACGGCATCGTAAAGGTGAGCGCCAAGGACCTCATGACGGGCCTGGAGCAGAGCATGGCCATCCGGCCCAGCTCGGGCCTCTCGGAGCTGGAGATCCAGGGCATGATCCGCGAGGCGGCCTCCAACGCCGACGCGGACATCCGCCGGCGCGACGAGCTGAAGTACATCGCCTCCGCCGAGGGCCTGCTCTTCTCCTGCGACAAGAGCTTTGCGGAGTGCGGCAAGTTCATGGCCGAGAGCGAGCAGATCCTGGTCCGGGACACGCTGAACAGCGCCCGCCAGGCCGTGGCCGCCAAGGACATCAACGCCGTCAAGGCCTGCGAGGCGAAGCTGCTGGATGTCCAGAAGCTGCTCACCAACGCCGTCCTGGCCGCCAGCGAGGCCATGATGTCCTCCCTGGAGGGCGGAGACGCCAACCAGCCGCCCAATCCCCACAAGGGCCTGATGTGACGCGGCCTCGACCGGGCCTGATACTCTAGAGGCATGACAGGAAAGCGCGACTACTACGAGGTACTGGGCGTGGGCCGCGAGGCCGCGGTCGACGAGATCAAGAAGGCCTACCGCAAGCTGGCCATGGAATTCCATCCGGACCGCAATCCGGGCAACAAGGAAGCCGAGGAGAAGTTCAAGGAAGCGGCCGAGGCCTACGCCATCCTCTCGGACGCCGACAAGCGCCGGAACTATGACCAGTTCGGCCACGCGGGGG
>CAYZND010000033.1:0-16625 GCA_964479495.1 uncultured Mesoterricola sp. | reverse complement strand
ACTACACCCTGGGCGTGGCCGTCCATCCCACCGAGACCCTCACCTTCGCCCTGGATGTCCAGCACATCAACGACAGCGACGTAAAGAGCATCGCCAACCCCATGCTCCCCAACCTCATGACCGCCAAGCTCGGCAACAGCGGTGGCGCGGGCTTCGGCTGGGAGGACGCCACGGTCTGGAAGCTGGGCGTCCAGTGGAAGGCCACGCAGGCCCTCACCCTGCGCGCCGGCTACAACAAGGTGGACCAGCCGATCCCCGCCAAGGAGGTCCTGTTCAACATCCTCGCCCCGGGCGTCGTGGAGGACCACATCACCGCGGGCGCGACCTACGCGCTCAACGACACGTCCTCCCTCTCGCTCTCCGTCGCCCGCGCCCTGAGCCACAGCGTCACCGGCCCCAACGCCATGGAGGCCCCCGGCGCCCAGACCATCACCCTGCGCATGGACCAATGGGACGTGGAGTTCGGCTATTCGCACACGTTCTGATTCCTGACACCCCGGATGCATGAAGCCCCGAGGCGGCCTTCGCCCCGGGGCTTCGTGTTCACGGATCCCGCCTCAACGGGTGAAATAGGCCACCAGCGACTGTGTTTCTGGCGGCAGAATGTCAGAGCCCTTCCGGATCATCTTGTCGATGAGCGCCTGGGCCTTCTCGGGAGAGGAGGCGCGGAACTTCAGCGCGCGGCTCGGGGCATGGCAACCGGTGCAGCGGGCCTGGATGATCGCCTCGGGTGTCTGCAGGGGCGCGGGTGCAGCGGCGGGCGCCTTCGCGGCATTGGCCTCCAGGGAGGCCTGGAAGCCCTTCACAAGCGCCTGTTTCTGCGCCTCCGTGATCCGGGCTTCCGGGTGGGCGATGGTGTACTGGATGGGAGGCATCCCGTCGTTCAGGGCATGCTCCAGCTTCTTGGCGGACAGGGGCTTCTTCCCCCAGTCCGAGAAGTTCACCTTGCGCCGACCCTCGTCGATGTCGCTCTGGGCGAGCCAGGAGAAGGGCGCCACCTTCACCGCCCACCACCACTTCGTCTCGTTGCTGTGGCAGTCGTAGCAGGCGACCCGGGCGATGGATTCCGCCTGCGGGTCATGCCACTGGAAGGGATCCGGGCTCGGCTTCGGGCTGTAGTCCCGCCCGTAGGGGACGAACTGGATGGCGGCCAGCACGATCGGCGAGGCCGCGAGAACCCATAGGAGCCGCTTTCCCCAGCCGGACTTGAGACGAGATGGAATGGCCATGGGGATTCTCCGCGGTGTGGATGTTCGGAACCGTCGTGCAGGTTTCAACACGCTCGCAGTCGGTCACCCAGGCGCATGGAACCGGAAAGGAGCAGTCCTACCATTAGGGTGCGGCTGGTCCGGACCTGGTTTCATTCCACCGTCACGATCTCGTGGGTCACCGGGCAGGCCTTCACCAGCATGGCGCTCACGCCGCAGTACTTGTCCTGGCTGAGGCCCACGGCCCGCTGGAGCTTGTCCATGGGCAGGTCCTTGCCCTTGAAGACGTATTTCAGATGGATGGACTTGAAGACCTTGGGATGGTCCTCGGTGAGCTCGCCGCTGGCCTGCACCTCGAAGGCCTCCACGGGGACCTGCATCTTCTTCAGGATGCTGATCACGTCCATGGCCGTGCACCCACCCAAGGCCGTGAGCATGAGGGTCTTGGGCTTGGGACCCTTCCCCTGCCCGCCGAAGTCGGGATCGGCGTCGAGTCCGATGCTGAAGCCGTCCTGCTGGGCCTCGAAGGCCATGCCTCCGGCCCACGTCACGTTCGCTTCCATGGACTCCTCCTGGGTCTCAGTTCGCCACTGCCTGCCAGGGCCCGGCGTTGTGCACGGAGGTGAAGCCGGCGCGCTCCAGGATGGACTTGGCCATGGAGCTGCGTGCGCCAGAGGCGCAGCAGACCACCACGGGGTGGGTGCGGTCCAGCTCCGCGGCGCGGGCCATCAGCTGGTCGAGGGGGATGTTGCGGCTGCCCTTGGCATGGGCCGTGGCGAACTCCTGAGGGGTGCGGACATCGACGATCTGGGCGCCGTGCTGGATGAGCTGCATGAGGTCTTCCTTCGAGATGCGCCGGGACCGCAGGAAGAGGGCGCGCAGAATGAGCACGCCCCCCACGAGGGCCAGGCCGATGAGGATGCTTTTCACTGGTGGGCCTCGACGGCCTGGATGAGGGTGTCCGCTTGCTGGACGCCCACGAAGCGCTGGACGACCTTGCCACCCTTCATCACCACCAAGGTGGGGATGGCCTGCACCCCGAAGGGGGCGGAGAGCGCGGGCTCCTCGTCCACGTTGACCTTGGCCACGATGGCCTTCTCCCCGACCTTGTCGGAGACCTGGTCCAGGATGGGGCCCTGCATGCGGCAGGGACCGCACCAGGGGGCCCAGAAGTCGATGATCACGGGCTTCTCCTGGTTCTTGACCTTCTCGAAGGCGCCGGAGGTGAGGTGGATGACGTTGGACATGGAAGTCTCCTTTAGCAATGGGATGGTTTCAGTGCGGCCAGAGTTACTGGGCGCGGCCCATGAGGCCGAAGAGCAGGCCCATGGTGGAGCCGTAGAGAATGGCCCGCAGGGGGGTGGCGGTGAGCGGGCAGGCGCCCGTGCTGCAGCCCACCAGGCGGTAGTAGCCGTAGCCCAGGCCGCCGCCGATGACGACGCTCAGGGCGATGCGTGCGATAGACGACATGGGCTCAGGCCTCCGGTTGCAGGGACTGGTAGGCGCTCTGGGTGCGGGTCACCACGTGCTCTTTCAGGCGCCCGCAGACCTCCCGGACCAGGGGTCCCCTGAGCCGGAAGAGGGCCTGGTTGCCCTCCCGCTCGCGCACGACGAGCCCGGCCTGGGCCAGGCAGATCAGGTGCTTGCTGGCGTTGGCCTGGGAAAGCCCCGTCCCCTCCGCCAGCACGCTCTGGGCTACGGTTCCCTGGGCCGCCATGAGCAGGCGCAGGAGCTTCAGCCGCGAAGGATCGCTGAGGGCATGGAAGATCCGGGTGGCTTCGTCGATCATGGGGTCGGTCAGGGGTGTCTGGTTCATATTTTCATCGTTCAACCATAGAATAATATGGTTGAACGCGCTGTCAAGAATATTTTTGAAAGGCAGTGGCCAAGGGTCCGTAGTCGGTGGCCAGTAATTGAAGATCGCGGCCGGAGGCCGCAGCCAAACTCACTGACCACTGCCCACTGACCACGGCTTTGCCCATACTGGAAACCTCAAGGGGGTCTCATGAGCCGCACGCCCACCCGCGAAGATGCCTGGAAGCTCATCCAGAAGTACGTTCCCAGCGACGCCCTGCAGCGCCACGCCCTGGCGGTGGAGGCCGTCATGCGCCACATGGCCCGGAGATTGGGCCAGGACGAGGAGATGTGGGGCGTGATCGGCCTGGTGCACGACCTGGACTACGACCAGTTCCCCGAGGAGCACTGCGTGAAGGTCGTCGAGATCCTCAAGGGCGAGGACTGGCCCGAGTCCTACATCCGCGCCGTGATCTCCCACGGCTGGGGCATCTGCTCCGACATGGAGCCCCAGAGCGACCTGGAGAAGACCCTCTACGCCATCGACGAACTCACCGGCCTCGTTACCGCCTCCGCCCTGGTGCGTCCCTCCCGGAGCATCCTCGACATGACCCCCAAGAGCGTCACCAAGAAGTGGAAGGACAAGTCCTTCGCCGCCGGCGCCAACCGCCAGGTCATCGAAAAGGGCGCCCAGATGCTCGGCGTCGAGCTTAGCGCCCTCATCCACGACACCATTGAAGGCATGAAGCCCGTGGCCGAGGCCATCGGACTCAAGGGGGTACCGACGGTCGTGGAATAAGCCACCCGCGCCACAGTAAGCGGACCAGGCGGATGGATCAATCCGGAGGCCGCCTCGACACGGCCGGTGTAAGCTCTTGGTCAGGACAACCGCCATGGCAAAAATCGTCACGCGACAGGACATCCGAACGCTGCTGAATGGCTGGCAATCCGGCGATCTCGGCCACACGTCCGTCTACGACTGGGCCAATGAAAGGTACGCCGGCCGGCAGTGGGAGACGGAGGACGAGATCGCGGACCTCGTGCTGACCGAGCTCTATACCTTGGACATGAACTTGTTGACGGCCGAGGACATCCCCCACCTTCTCAAGCTGTTGGCGGTTCCCCAGGGACAAATCGGGACGGCCATGGCCCTGAACCGGGACTACACCCGCTCCATCGACCTCAAGTCCCGGCGTCAATCGCTGGCAAAAGATCCGCTGTATGGGCCCCACTGCAAGCTGGCCAAGTAGATCCATCCCTATGCCCTGGCTCGCCAAGCCCGCGATGGCCCATGCGCAGAAGGCCCTGCAACCGTTCGTGGAGCAGGATCATGAGATGCTGCTCCACCCCTCTCGCGCCACCTGAACGGAACGCCACACCAACCGGGACGCCCCCATGCCCTCCGAGACCTTCTACTGTCCCCGGTGCCACCGCCAGCTGACCAAGAGCGCCCAGGCCTATGTGCTGGGCGAGATCATGGGCAGCAAGAAGTCCGGATTCATCGGGCTCGGCGAGCTGGCGGAGACCGTCACCTGCCCGGGCTGCGGGACCGCCATCGACACCCGGAAGATGATCGCCGGCGACTACGACCGCCCAGGCGGCAGGGGCGGCTGCCTCGGCCCCATCGCGGGCCTGGCGACCTTTGCGGGCGCGGTCTTCTATTTCGATCTCCCATGGTGGGGCGGCCTCATCTGCGGGTTCATCGCAGGCCTCCTGGCCGAAATCGTCTCCTCGAAACTCCGCGCCAAGCGCGCCGCCTGAACCGTCTTCCCCTTCCCGAGGACATCCCATGCCCCTTCGCCACCGCCTGGTCCGCCTCCTCTGGCTGCCCCCGGTGCTCGCAGCCGCCACCGCGACCTGGCTCTACGTCATCCAAGGCGGGTTTGCTGGGGGAGACTGGCCCCACGACCGACTCCTCATCCTGCTCGCTCTCCCCTGGTGCCTGATCCCCCTACCGGATCTGTTTCCCGTACCGGCCTTCCTCTGGTTCATCCTTGTCCCGCTGCTGATGAACCTGCTCCTGGCAGGCGCCATCGCCTGGATCCTGCGCAGGCTTCTCAACTAACCTGCAGAAGCCTCCATGCTCACCATACATTCCACGCGGATCCCTTCCACGTTGGGAAACCGGCCAAGGCCTTGAGTCCCCCTTCAGGCCGACGACATCCTGATCGGATCTAGCCCCTCCTTGGGGGAGTGCCCTTCCCTGGAAGCGAATGTCACGAGACCATCAGCCCATGGCAGCCGTTTCCATTGTGGTGCCTGTCCACAACAGCAGCCAGTCCCTGGAGCGATGCCTTAATTCCCTCCGGACCATGACCTTCGAGGACTTCGAGGTGATCGTGGTGGATGACGGATCGGATGACCAATCCTGGTCGACCATCGAGCGCTACGCCCGGCTGGATGCCCGCTTTTCCCGTTCCTTCCATGCCCCGCACAGCGGACTGGGCCCCACGCGCAACCGGGGGCCCGGGATCGCCCGCGGTGACTATGTCGCCTTCGTGGATTCAGATGACCATGTGGACCCGGACTACTGCGGGATGCCCTATGCTGCGGCGCGCGAACAGAAGGCTGACCTGGTTATGTTCGGCTCTTGGTGGATCTATCCAGATCGCCAGGAGCTCCATCAGCCCACCTGCACCGCGGACATGACCCCCCAAGAAGCGTTGCTGAACATTACACCGATGGCCTGGGGCGAGCTCTATCGCCGCGAGTTCCTGCAGCGCTGGAACCTGCGCTTCCCGGCCATCTGCCACGAGGACGAGATCTTCACGCCGCTGCTGATGGCCCGTGCACCGCGCCTCGCAGTAATTCAGCGTTCCCTATACTACTAAATCAGACGCTAGGGGAGCCTCACCGGCCTCAAGGTATACCCGAACAGCCTGGATGCGCTGCAGGCGTTCCGCCTCGTGATGGCTCAGACCCACGTCCTCCCCTGCATCAGGCACGAGCTTGAATGGCATGCGGTCTACGTCTTCCGCTGGTTCTCATCGTCCTGGCAGGCTTGTGACGAGGCATTGGCCCAAGAGGACCTGCGTCAAGCGGCATCCATGCTCGCCGTCGTCGACCATCCAGGTTCAGACAATCCCTTCCTGCTGAGCGAACGGCGGACCCTGGAAGGGGCACAGCACCGGAGTCAGAAGGCGTCATCTCATCTCCGCAGCCTCTTCAGCCGAGTCGCAACCTGCTGCCGGGAGTTCGTCTCCTGAGGCACGGAGCGAAAGGGATAGCCCACTCAGGAGTAATCCGGGAGACCGTTTCACCGTTGATGCGTGAGTCCATGGATCCAGCGCGCACAACGTTCCTGGCTCTCCCTCCAGGTGCGGCCCCAGCGGAAGCCGCGCGGTAGGGGCGGAGCGTTGAAGATGCGCTCGAACTGATCCAGCACCCTCTCGGGCCGGATGCACGCATTCACCTGGTTCCCGTGATAGCAAGGTTCCCGCAGGTACCGAAGGTAGAGCTCCTCATCTTGGTCGAGCCGGATCACCTGATCGATGACGGCCTCGTCATCTGGATAATCATGGCAGTTGATGAAGCTGGCAGGATTGAAATCCAGGTGAACCAAGGGATTCCCCCAGTAGATCGGTATGCTGCGGGCGACCAGGGGTTCGAAGATCTTCTCCGTGACGTAACCTGGATGGCTCGCGTTCTCGAAGGCGATGGTGAACTTGTACCGAGCCAGGAATGCGACTTTGTCCCCGACCTGGCAGCCCATATTGTTCAGCACCTTCCCACCGGCATCCACCCGCTTGTATTTGGACAGCTTGTGAAAGAACGCAATCCTTTTTGAGGCATTGGGATTGGAATAAATGAAATTGCAGAAATGTGTCTTCCCGCGCAGCAGCTGGTCCTCTTCGTCCATCCGTCGGACCAGCTGTTCGGGATGCAGGCCAAGGTAATAGCCGTACAGCGGAAACCGGTAATGCCTGGGGTGATCCAGGTGGTCGAAGGAAAAGGCATAGTCATATCGCGAGAAATCCGGACGACGGTTTTCGCCCATGAAGACGATCCGAGGGCATGCGTATCGAAGAACGTCATCTCCGAACAAAGAGCAGATCACAAACTCCGGCTTTTCCGATAGGACCACCCGGTAGCGCAGGCCAAGCAGGTGAAAGAAATAGTTATCATCCGGCTTGAACCCGGGCCAGAAGTCCACGAACTTGAGTCGGATCGTCTGCATGGTAGGTCGACCTCGCTGGAGTGCTCTGGACAGTTTGACCGCGGACCATCACACCCATAAAGCCTTCGAACCGTGGGAAGCCAGGCCCCCGGCGGGCTGCCTTCGGCCGTTGGGAAGCCTTCCACCTTCAGATGCAGGGCAAGTTAAGCTTTCCAGGGAGCCTGGCATGCACACCGACATCGATGGTCTGATCCAAGCCTTCTTTGCCCTGTTCGACAACCGTGCGCCGGGAAAGGTTCCCCTGGAAGGGCTGGAGGCGATCCTGATGCCCGAAGCCATCATCGCCAAGCGCAGCGGGAACCGGTTGGAGGTGATGTCCCTGGAAGCCTTCGTCGAGCCGCGGCGGAAGCTGCTTTCAGACGGCACCCTGACGGCCTTCCATGAGTGGGAGGTGGGAGCCGAGACCTTCGTCTTCGGGGGCATCGCCAGCCGGACCAGCCGGTACCGCAAGGAGGGGATCCTGAACGGGATACCCTATGCCGGCGAAGGCATGAAGTCCACCCACCTGGTCCTCACCGAGCACGGGTGGCGAATCAGCGCCATCGTCTGGGAGGACTTCGACGACGAGATGCCAAGCCAGGAGCCTCGCTGGTGCGCTTCCGGAGCCCCGATCCGCGCCTAGCGACATTCCCCTGCTCAGGTGCCTCCATGGAACCGAAGGTCTTCCTCACCATCCCCACCCGCCATCTTGACGAGTCCATCGCGTTCTACCGGGATGTGCTGCAGTTCAGGTTGAAGGAGCGCCTAAACCGGCCCAATGGCATCGTGCTGGTATTCCTCACCCATGCCGACGGCTTCACCGTGGAGTTCGTGGCTGGCCCAAATACCCCTGCGGGGGAAGTGGGGCCAGGTGCGCCCTTGCTGACGTTCATGATCCAGGACTTCTCGGACATCACGGCGCGGCTCCTCGCAGCAGGGATGCCGGTCCCCGCGGCCATGGCTCTGCCCAACGGCATCTCCATGCTGCGCATCAAGGATCCCAACGGGGTGATGGTCTCGTTCGTGGCCGGCAAGCTGTAGACCCTACGTCATTGATTCGAGCCGGAAAACGCCCAACCTCCGATCAACCGCCTGGGTCATCGGCCCGCCCTCCTGGGGGATCGGATCGGCGCACCCGCCTTTCCGCCCCTGAAGGGCGACCCTACCCTTTCCGTGGCTCGGAGAAAACCTTGAGATCCTGGTTCCGCACCTGTTCCGCATACTTCCATCCCTCGCGCAGGTTCGACGTTCCCGTTGAACGGGACACGGCCCTCTGCCGTCAGCAGGCACGACCGGAGAAGGATTGGTCCTCGCTCAAGGGATTTCTTCTGCTCGTCGCCGTGCTGACCGTGATCGGCGGCCTGTTCCGGCTCGTGGTCGATCTCGCCGTTCGGAGTGGCGTGCTCTACCGGAGGTGACACGTCTCCTTCGTACATCCATCCAGGAATGACACCCATGAAACGCATCGCTGTCGCGCTCCTTGTCCTCTTCGGCCTGGGACTGGTCTGCATCGCCTTCATCGGCCTGTGGGCCACGGCCCTCCTCTTTCTGGTCCTTGGAGCCGCTCTCGCGCTGCTGCTCGACGGCTATTCCCTTCCTTTCGAGCCCATGGGCTCCGCACGTGGGCACCCCTATCACCATCTGATCGCCAGCAAATGCCGGCGGGAGTCCCTGCGCGAGTCGAACGATCGACCCTGGCGCGGCGGACAGGTGGCTGAATGGGCGGGCCTCATGGCCATGATGGGAGGGTTCTTCCTGCTCGTGATGGTGTTCCGCTGGTTGTTCCTGTCCCACTGAGGGTGCAGCCCAGGTCCCGGGATTGCGCGATACTGCGGGAGAACGCACGGAAGATCATCCCCCAGCCCCCGCACCACGGAAACGCCATGACCCACGAAGAGCAGATCCTCGTCACCCTGAACCGGATGCTCGCGCTGCAGGAAGAGTCGCTGGCCCTGCAGAAACGGACCTTCGAGAACCAGCAGCAGGCCATCGCGCATCAGCGGCAGGCCATCCAGCACCAGATGGCCTTCGGCCGCATCTACAGGATCGCCATCGCAGCCGCGGCCCTCCTGGTGGGCTTCCTGCTTTACAAGATCCTGCCGCACCTCCGGTGAGATCGAGGCTCTGATGCCTTCCCTCCTGGTCGCCGCGGTGCTGCTCCTGCTGGTCCTCAATGCTCGGATCACGTTCCAGGCACTCCGCGATCCCTGGATGGACCGAGCCCAGAAAGTCTCACAGCTGGCGATCATCTGGCTTCTGCCCCTGGCGGGCGCCGCCCTGGTCTGGCACCTTCGGCGCCATGCCTACGGCACGCCGTCTCCGACGTCCGAAGGGCACCCTGCACCCTTCGAGCCGGAGGAGGACATCCCCCATGACCCTCCTCCGGAGGACTGACCCATGACGGCTGAGCGCCTCCAGCACCTTCCCCGCCCCCAGATCCTTTTCGTGCATGGCATGGGGCGCACGCCGCTCTCGGCCCTGCCCCTTCTGCTGCGCCTCCGGATGCACGGATATCCCGTGGGCGTATTCGGCTATTCGACGGCATGGCACACCTTCGCGGCCATCCGTGACCGGCTTCAGGAGCGGCTGGTCCGGCTGGCGGCGGAAGGACCCTACGCACTGGTGGGTCATTCCCTGGGCGGGGTGCTGCTGAGAAGCGCTTTGCGCGCACTTCCAGCTGGCACGCGGCAACCGGAGCACCTCTTCCTGCTGGGTTCCCCGATGCGCTCGGCCCGCCTCGCACGGCGGCTCCGGAATCACCGCGTCTACCGGCTGGTCACAGGAGACTGCGGCCAGCTCTTGGCCTGCGAGACACGGATGCAAGGCATCGGCTCCGTGGAAGGGCGCAGCACGGCCATCATGGGCGTGAAGGGGTTCCGGGGAACCCGCAGCGCCTTCCTCGATGAGCCCAACGATGGCGTCGTAGGCGTCTCGGAGCTGCACGCGGAATGGCTCCAGGAGGAAGTTCGCGTACCCGTCGTGCACACGTTCCTGCCGGCCAGTGGCCGCGTCGCAGCGGTGCTGTTGGAACGGCTGCAGGGCCAGCGTACCTCATGCTGAGGCCATCGCTCCGAATCAGGCCCGTGACGCTGGCCGATGCAGGTTCCACAGCAGCCTTGCTGAACCGCATCATCTCCAGCGGCGGGCTTACCTCCATGGAGGAAACCCTGTCCGAGGAGGCTCAGTCCCATTACATCCTCGGCTTCCCGGACACGGAGCTCTTCCTCCAGGCAGAAGAGACCTCGAGTGGATGCCTGGCGGGTCTGCAGAGCCTCGAGCCCCATCGGCCGAACGAGCCGGCCCTGGCGCATGTGGGGGAGATCAGCACGTTCATCGCCGAGGGATTCCGTGGCCAAGGGGTTGGCTCCTGCCTCATGAAAGCCACCCTGGAAGCTGCCGCAGGCAAAGGGTACCGGAAGGTCATGGCCCTCATCCGGGCGGACAATCCAGGTGCACTCGCCTTCTACGCCCGACATCGCTTTCAGCGGGTGGGGCTCCTGACCGCTCACACGCGCTTCCGCGACACCTTCCTGGACCAGGTGCTCATGGAACGATCGATCCCGGCACCGACCGGATCGCGCCGTTGACGCTTCACCGTCATACCCGGAAGGATGGAGGGCATGGAAGCGCCGCCCAACCCCTACGCCCCCCCGCTGCCTGCGTGGAGGATGATCTCTGCGCGCCGAGGCGCCCGGTCTATTCCTCGACCCAAGGGGCCCTCGGCGCGTTCTTGGGCGGCCCTCTTCCGGCGATCCATTTTCTGCGTTCCAACTATGACGCCATGAACGAACCCAAGCTCGCCCGGGCCGTCCTCCTCTGGGGATCGTCCGCCAGCCTTGTGGTGCTGCTGCTGTTCCCGTTCCTCCCGGAGCGGTTTCCCCGCTTCCTCTTCCCTCTGGCCTTGGCCTGGGTGGTTCGGCTCCTTATCGAACGGAAGCAGTTCTCGAAGGAGCGGATCGCCAGGTCCAACGGGTTCCGCTTCCATTCCAACGGCCGCGTGGTGGGCGTCAGCCTGCTGGGCGCGCTGATCTACCTGCTGCTGGCTGTGGGCGTGATCACCCTCTACTTCATGCTGGGATTCCTTTCCGTGGAGTGAACCTGTTCGACGGAGCACCCCTGTGAACGCGACCTCGTACCTCGGCCAGCTCGTCCGGATCCAGATGGACCGGCCCCTGGGCTCCTGCCATCCCGACCATGGCTTTCAATACCTCCTCAACTATGGCTTTGTGCCGGGCACCCGGGCTCCGGACGGCGAGGAGCTGGACGCCTACCTGCTGGGGGTGGATGAACCCGTGGAGCGCTTTACGGGCCGGTGCATCGCGGTCATCCACCGGCTCGACGATGACGACGACAAGCTCGTGCTGGCGCCCGAGGGCATGGCGTTTGCCGATGAGGACATCCGCCGCCTGACACACTTCCAGGAACAGTGGTTCACCTCGGTGATCCTGCGGGAGGCGACCGACGGCGGGTGGTAAGGTGGACGCCATGCAGATCCGCCCCGCCTGTCTCGAAGACGCGCAGAACCTGGCCGCCCTGGCGATCCAGGTGTGGCTGCACACCTACGCCACCGAGGGCATCCGCGACGCCCTCTCGGCCTACGTCCTGGCCACGTTCACGCCGGAAGCATTCCGAAGACGGATGGGAGAGCCATCGCACGGCCTGCTGGTGGCGGAAGAGAACGGGCATCTCGTGGGCTATGCGGACGTGGACTTCGACGCCCCGCGGGAGGACGTGCCCGGCGTGTGCACGGAGCTGGCCACGCTCTACGTGCAGGAGCACTTCGCCGGGAGAGGCATCGGGACGCGTCTGATGGCCGCCTGTGCGGAGGAGGCCCGTCGCCGGAACGGCGACCCCACCTTCTGGCTGTCCGTCTATCACCGGAACGCGAAGGCGCTGGCCTTCTACCGAAAGCACGGGTTCACCGAGCGCGGCGCCTTCGACTTCGAGTTCGGGGGCGAGCGGCACCGGAACCTGGTGCTGGCACGGTCTTGAGGGAGCCGAAGATGCGCCGCCTCTGCTACAACGTTGCCGCCAGCCTGGACGGCTACCTCGCGCGCCCCGATGGATCCTACGACTGGATCGTGGAGGATCCGACCATCGACTTCGAGGCCCTCTTCGACCGCTTCGACCTCTTCCTCATGGGACGGAGGACCTACGAGGTCATGGCGGCCCAGGGCCTGGAGTCCCTGCTGCGCCACGCGCCCGCGGCCGTGGTGTCCCGCACCCTCGAGGCCCCGGGCCTCACGATCATCCGGGAGGACGTGCCCACGGTGGTGGCAGGCCTGAAGCGGCAGCCCGGCAAGGACATCTGGCTCTTCGGCGGCGGGGAGCTCTTCGGGACGCTCCTGGATGCCGGCCTCGTGGACACCGTGGAGGTGGCGGTGATGCCCGTGCTGCTGGGGGAAGGCATCCCCCTGCTGAAGCCGGGAGCGGCCCCCCGCCGCCTGGTGCGGACCTCCTGCGAGGCCCTGGCCAGCGGCATCGTGCTCCTGACCTACGACGTGGCGGACGCATGATCCAGGCCCTCCGAGCCTGGGCCCGAAGCCTGAAGCGCGATGCCGTGGCGGTCTACTTCGCGGCCCGCCATTCCGGGACACCCTGGGCGGTGCGCCTGCTGGCCCTGGCCGTGGCCGCCTATGCCCTCAGCCCCATCGACCTCATCCCCGACTTCATCCCCGTGCTCGGCTACCTGGACGATCTGCTCCTCCTCCCCGTGGGTCTCCTGCTCGTGGTCCGGCTGACACCGGTAGGAGTCATGGAGGAATGTCGCGCCCGGGCGACGGAGCAACTCGAGCGCCCCCGAAGCCGGATGGCGGCCGTCTGCATCGTGGCGCTCTGGGTGGTGTCCGCGGTGATGATCGCGGCCTGGGTCGCCCTCCGGCTTGCGAAGCCTTTGCCCCAGGTGCGATGATCGACCCCGTAAGACCGCTGGATGTTCGTGAAGCAGGTTCGATTCCTGCGCTGCCCCGCAACGGTGTGCGCCCCGGGCGACCGGGAGACCGAATCCAGGCCACTGGAGCGCTGCTCCGGGAAGGACCTGGAGGCTGAAAAGGCCGGTCGCGCGCGAGCCCGGAGACCGGTCCAGAGGACAGCGTCCCCCGCCGAGGGAGCGGGATGGCACCTGACTCCAGGACGGCCCGACCCCTCGGCGCGAATCCACCTTTTCGCGAGGAGTCCCCATGCCCACTCAGATCCAAGCGGCCCGCCAGGGCCTCATCACGCCTCCCATGGCGGCCGTGGCCGCGCAGGAGGGCCACGAACCGGAGTGGATCCGCCTGCGGGTGGCGGAAGGACGCATCGTCATCCCCTGCAATCCTGTTCGCCCCTCCCAGAAGCCGGTCGGCATCGGCTTCGGCCTGCGCACCAAGGTGAACGCCAGCATCGGCACCAGCTCGGACATCTGCGATCTCGCCCTGGAGTTCCGCAAGGCCCGCATCGCCGAGACCGAAGGGGCCGATACCCTCATGGAGCTCAGCGCGGGCGGCGACCTGGATGCCATCCGTCGCGAAGTCCTGGCCTCCACGGCACTGCCCGTGGGCAACGTGCCCCTCTACCAGGCCTTCTGCGAGGCGGCGCGGAAGCATGGCGATCCCAACAGGCTGGATCCCGAATACCTCTTCGAACTCATTGAGCGGCAGCTGGCGGACGGCCTCAGCTTCATGGCCATCCACTGCGGCATCAACCGCTTCACCCTGGAGCGGCTCCGCAAGCAGGGCTACCGCTATGGCGGCCTGGTGAGCAAGGGCGGCACCTTCCTGGTCTCGTGGATGGAGACGAACAACCGCGAGAACCCGCTCTACGAGCAGTTCGACCGCGTGGCCGCCCTCATGGCCAAGTACGACGCCGTGCTGTCGCTGGGCAACGGCATCCGCGCCGGGGCCATCCATGACAGCCACGACCGCGCCCAGATGGCGGAGATGATCCTCAACTGCGAGCTGGCGGAGCTCGGTCGCGACATGGGCTGCCAGATGATGGTGGAGGGCCCTGGCCACGTGCCCCTCGACGAGATCGAGGCCAACATCATCCTGGAGAAGCGCATGAGCGGCGGCGCGCCGTACTACGTCCTGGGGCCCCTTCCCGCGGACCGCGGGGCGGGCTACGACCACATCACGGCGGCCATCGGCGCCGCGGAGAGCGCGCGCTACGGCGCCGACCTCATCTGCTACATCACTCCGGCGGAGCATCTGGCCCTGCCCAACGAGGACGATGTGCGCGAAGGCGTTCGCGTGACACGCCTCGCCGCCCACATCGGCGACCTGGCCAAGTACCCCGAGCGCCGCGACCTGGAGAAGCGCACGGCCCTCACGCGGCGCGACAGCCGCTGGGCCGAGCACATGGACCTCCTGCTCTTCCCCGGCAAGGCCCGGGAGATCCGCGAGAGCCGCATGCCGGCCAAGGAGGAGACCTGCACCATGTGCGGCGACTTCTGCGCCAACCGCAAGGGCATGGAACTCTTCCGGGACTGCATCGCCCCGGACAAGCGGTGGGCGGAGTGAGCGTTCCCGGAACGGGTCCTTCCCGCCGCTTCTGCGAAGATGGAGCCATGGCACGCGCGATCTCGGTTCTCGGCACGGCTTCGGATGTGGGCAAGAGCCTGGTGACGGCGGGGCTCTGCCGCCTGCTGGCGGACGAAGGCTTCGATGTGGCCCCCTACAAGGCCCAGAACATGGCCAACCAGGCCGGCGTCACCGCGGACGGCCTGGAGATGCCCCGGGCCCAGATCCTGCAGGCCGCCGCCTGCCGCAAGGCTCCCCACGTGGACATGGGGCCCGTGCTGCTCAAGCCCCTGACCCACACGGGCGCCCAGGTGGTGGTGCTGGGGAAGGCCCTGGGCGTGCAGGAGGCGAAGGACTACTTCCGCAACCGAATGCCCTACCGCGAGGTGGCCCTGGAGGCTCTCCACCGGCTCGCGGCGCAGCACGAAGTCATCGTGCTGGAGGGCGCGGGTAGCCCCGTGGAAGTGAACCTCATGGACCGCGACTTCGTGAACCTCGTGCCCGCCCGGGAGGTGGGCGCCGCCCTCGTGCTGGTGGCGGACATCGACCGGGGCGGCGTCTTCGCGCAGGTGGTGGGCACCCTGGACCTGCTTCCGCCTGCGGACCGTGCCCGCGTGCTGGGCATCGTGGTGAACCGCTTCCGCGGCGACGCCACGCTCTTCGAGGACGGCATCCGCATCCTCGAAGAGAAGACCGGCCTGCCCGTGCTGGCCCTCCTGCCCCACCTGGAGCACGGCCTGGACGAGGAGGACCGCCCCTTCCGCATCCCCGTGGACCAGCGCGGACCGGACGGCAAGCTGAAGGTGGGCGCGGTGCTCTACCCCCGGGTGAGCAACACCGAGGATCTCGCGCCGCTACTGGCGGAGCCGGACCTGCACCTCACCTGGGTCACGGACCCGGCCCTGGCGAGTGGCATGGACCTGTTGGTGCTGCCCGGCTCCAAGGCCACCGTGGGCGACCTGGTGCAGCTCACGGCCGTGGGCATGGCCGAGGCCCTGCGGGAGGCCGCTGCGCGCGGCGCGTGGCTCCTGGGCATCTGCGGGGGCTACCAGATGCTGGGCGCGGAGCTGCTCGACGAGGGCGGCAGCGAAGGCGGGCCGAAGGCCTTCCCGGGCCTCGGCCTCCTGCCCGTCACCACCACCTTCGAGGCCCAGAAGATCACCCGGCAGGCCACGGCCATCTCGCAGTGGCCCGCGGCCGGACACGGCCTGGCAGGTTACGAGATCCACCACGGCCGCACGGCGTTGAAGCAGCCGGACGGCGAGCCCATCGCGGATGGCGGCGCGGAGGTGGGCTGGCGCAGTGGCCGGGCGGCGGGCGCCTACCTCCACGGTCTCCTCGCCTCCGACCCCTGGCGCGCGGCCTTCCTCAACGGCGTGCGCCGGGACCGAGGTTTCGCGCCCCAGCCCATGCGCGTGGCCGATCCCCTGGAGGCACGGCTCGACCGCTGGGCGGCGCACCTGAAGGCCCACCTGCGCCCCGGCGCCTGGGAGCGTCTTCTGGCGGCTGCGAAGCCATGAGCGTCGCGAGCGCGCACGCCCCCGGCTTCCTTCTGGCGGGCACCCACTCGGGCTGCGGCAAGACCACGCTGACGGCGGGCCTCCTGCGGGCCTTCCGTAACCGCGGGAGGGTCATCGCCCCCTTCAAGGCGGGTCCCGACTCCCTGGACCCCATGCTCCACACCGTCGCGGCGGGCCGGTCCTGCTGGAACCTAGATGGCTGGTTCCTGGACGACGAGGGGCTGCGGGAAGCCTATGCCCGGGGTGCCTTCCGGGCGGATCTGGCCCTGGTGGAAGGGGTCATGGGCCTCTTTGACGGCGCGGATCCGGTGAGGTTCTACGGTTCCAGCGCCGATGTGGCGCGCCGCCTGGGCCTGCCGGTGGTGCTGGTGGTGGACGGGTCCGGCGTGGGCGGCAGCGTGGCGGCCACGGTGCTCGGCGCGATCTTGCCGTGGCACGCGGCTTACCGCCT
>CAYZND010000032.1:2160-16805 GCA_964479495.1 uncultured Mesoterricola sp. | reverse complement strand
CTGCTGGATCTGGGCAGGGGGCATGAGCAGCATGGTTAAGCTCCTTGCGGCGAAATGGCTTCCGGGAGGTCGAGCCCCCGGAGGCTGAACTCAGTGAAGTGGGCGGCGAGGGCGTCCAGGTCTTCCATGCCGTAGGCCTGACCCCGCAACAGACGCGTCAGCTCCGCATGGTTGTGCATCCAGAGGAGCTGGGCGTGGATGCTCATGCCCATGCGGAAGATGCCCTCAGCATCGAGGTCCGGTCTCAGAACCCGGAGGCAGCCGTTGAGGTAGGTCGTGAAGGGGTGGATGGATTCGAGGATGAAGGACTCGATGCTGGGCCTGGGGTACTGCATCTCCCGGTTCCAGAGAACGTGGGCAGCCTTGTCCACCTCCACGGACATGTATTTCCCCGTGCAGTGGCACTCCATCCACTCCTGCAGGAAGCTCCGGATGTAGTCCTTGAACCGGGCCACCGCCTTGTTCCGGGCATCGGCCTCACCGGGTTCGGGCGGGGGCAGCAGGTGGTGGATCCACTTGGGACCTTGCTCGAAGGCATACCGGAGGGCTTCGCGATAGAGCCCCTCCTTGCCTCCGAAGTGGTACTGGACCATGGCGCTGTTGGCCTTGGCCCGCTCCGCGATGTCGCGGATGCCTGCGCCGTCGAAGCCCCGTTCGGCAAAGACGATCAGGGCCGCTTCCAGCAGGCGTCTGCGTGTATCCGCTGCGGATTCAGAAGGAACGTGATTCATGGTCGACCTCGAGCCGCCATTCAATCGTTTGATTGGCGCCTGTGTCTAGATTAATCAACTGATTGATTGGGTCAAGGGCAAACTTTCAGCCACCTTCCTGCAGGGGGGTCCACCGCGGAGAGGCCTTACTTCTTGGGCGCGGAAAAGTTGAGCGAAGTGGTCACGTAGGTCCCGGCCTCGTTGGTCACCGTGAAGGTCAGGGAAGCACCTGCCTTCAGGCCATCGACGCGAACCGCAAGAGGGCTGGTCTCACCGGAGCCGATGACGGTGGCGCCGTTCTTTAATACGGCCTTGCCCCCCTTGAATTCGCCTAGAACGTTGAAGGAATTGGGAGATCCCGTCGCGGGATTTGCTTTCACAGAGATGATTTCTGGTTTAGGTACAACCTTGACGGAAACCGCACGCGTCACCACCATACCGATGCTGTTGGTCGCCTTGAGCACATAGGTTGTTGTTTCCGGAGGCGCAACCTCCAGGGAAAGTTCCTTTCTCTGCGAAACATTGATATCCCCAGGGTCCAAGATCAGACTGTTGGTGCCGGTGGTCGTCCAGGTGAGCTTGGAAGTGGATCCTTCCGTTACCACTTCTGGGATTGCCTCAAAACGGACAATGGTGGCGGGGGGGCGAAGGGTAACCTGCATGGCAACCACAGACTCTTGGCCGACCGGATTCGTCGCTTTGCAGGTAATGACAAGATCAGGCCCCGTGCCTGCCGTCCAGGTCACCGTCGAGCCCTGCGATTCGCCCTCGATGGTTCCTCCACGGATGCTCCACTCGAAGGTCAGATCCGGGTCACCAGTGAGTGTGGTCTCATGGCCGCTCGTCCCTGCAATGACGACATTCTCGCCCCGCAAGGAGACGTTCGGTTTGCCGGGCTCGCTGACATTGACGGTGACCTGCTCGGCCACTGGCGCGGTTGTCCCTTGAACAGGCGCTGCCTGAGGCTTGTCCATGGCCCGGAAGAGGCCATACCCCACCACTGCCGCGATGCCCAGGCCGAGAGCCACGATCTGGAAGCGGGTCTTTTCGTCGAACGTCATGGCTCTTCCTTCAAGGACCAACCGGGCGATGGGGGAGCTGGATCGGAATATCCAGGAATTCTAACCCCATTGTCGGCTTCCTGGACCGCTTTCCAAGGGGTGGACCCGCGGGGATCGGACAGGTCAACCGGCGGGCACGATGACTTGTTGCAGCGTGACGTCCGGAGAGAAGCATCGGAGGAATCGGCCCAGGTCTTGAAGCTGGGCCTCCAGGGCTTCCAGAGGGACTCCCGTGGGAGCGTAGATGGTGAAGAGCGCCGCCCGGGTCCTGGGCTCGATGGGCGAGGCCTGTTCCGGGCCCAGGAGGACACTGGAGAGGATCCGGTTGGCGTCCTTCAGGACCATGTCACCCGCGGGCAGGATGCAGGGCTTCCCGCTCAAGTTGGTATAGGTCTCGCCGCCCGCTGACCTGGAGAGCGTCAGGGGGGCCTCCAGCCGCTCCAGGTCATGACCGGCAGCCACCAGACCGTGGCGGAGCTCCGCCATGAACAGGGCAGTGACCGCACAGATCCGGGAGGGGATGGAGCGACCCTTCCCGGCCACGGATTCCAGTTGCTGGAGGACATGGTAGGTCTTGCCGTGGCACCGGAAGTGGGCGTCGAAGGCCTGGAGGACGGGGAGTTCGCGCAGGGCCTTCCGATCCAGGGAGCCGTATCGGGCTTTCAACTCCCCTTCCAGTTTGATCCGTGCCTCATCCAAGGCCGTGGAATCAGCCCCGGGCGCGAGCCCTCGCGCCTCCAGAAGCCCGAGGCGGGCGCCGGGGAAACCTTCGAGCCA
Source organism: uncultured Mesoterricola sp. (assembly GCA_964479495.1). Lineage (GTDB taxonomy): Bacteria > Acidobacteriota > Holophagae > Holophagales > Holophagaceae > UBA1801. The sequence goes on along the minus strand of CAYZND010000032.1, from coordinate 14,257 downwards.
CGATGGGTCCACCAGGATGGGGATCATGGGACACCTCCTGGTGGGATGATGGTTGAGGCGAGGGAGGGTTTCTTGAACGTTCTTGACGGTGCGGTGGAAAGGACGACCTGGTGGCGTCTGCCCGGCCTGGGCACCCCTGAGCTGCTTCATGCTTCCTTCCGCACCCGGACTTTTTCCCGCCACGCCCACGACCGCTTCGCCTTTGGTGTCATCGAAGCCGGTGGCCTGGCTTTCCGCTACCGGGGGCAAGACGTGGTGGCTCCGGCCGGCTGGGTGAACCTGGCGTTTCCCGGCGAGGTGCACTGCGGACACGGGGTCGGGCCCGAAGGTTGGTCCTACCGCATGTTCTACCTGGACCCGGCACACATGCTCACCATGGCGCAGGCGCTCGACCCCTCCCTACGCGAGCTGCCATTCGTGCCGGCCGGGGCGGTCTGGGATCCCTGGCTCGCCCGACGGATCTCCCAGCTGCACAGGCACTGTTTGGATCCCGCAGGGGATGCCCTGGAGAGGCAGAGCGCCCTGGCCATCCTGGTCCAGCGGATCCTGTGCCGGCATGGAGCCCTCCATCCCAAAGCCCTCGCCACCCGAGCGGGAAGGGCGATCCAGATGGTCCGGCAGGTCCTGGAAGATCGAGCGGACCAGCTTGTCACCTTGGAAGAGCTGGCCCGGCTGGCCGGAATGAATCCTTATGGTCTGGTCCGTCAGTTCACCCGGGAGTACGGGCTGCCCCCGCACGCCTACCTCGTGCAGGTTCGGGTGAACCGGGCTGCGTCGCTGCTTCGGGAAGGGAAGCCTCCGGCCCAGGTGGCTGCTGAGTGTGGATTCTCCGACCAGAGCCACCTGAACCGCCACTTCCTGCGCCACTTTGGAGTGACGCCGGGCGTCTATCGGCGCGCCAGGTCTGAGCGCAGGCGATCCTGAGGGGACAAGGGCTCGGCTCCCAAGGATTCATCCGGTAGACTGGGGGATTGGCAGTCAAGCTGCCCTTGGAGTCGCTATGCAAGACAACCAGTACCGCCAGGTCAGGCTCGAAAAGCTCGAGAAGCTCCGGTCCCTCGGGATCGATGTGTATCCGAGGAAAGCCAAGCGGGGCTGGTCCACCGTCCGGATCATGCGGGAGTTCGAGCACCGGACCGCGGAGGAGCTGGAAGCCCAGCCGGTCACTGTGGACACCATGGGGCGCGTCATCGCCATCCGGGAGATGGGCAAGAGTGTCTTCATCCACTTCACGGAGAATGGCCAGAAGCTCCAGGCCTACTTCCGCAAGAACGACCTGGATGAGCGGGATCCGAAGGCCTGGGAGGTCCTGAAGCTCCTGGATCTCGGGGATTTCATCTCCGTGGCCGGTCCCCTGATGCGCACCAAGACCGGCGAACTGAGCATCCGGGTCATGGAGCTGCAGTTCGTCACCAAGGCGCTGCTGCCCCTGCCGGAGAAGTGGCATGGCCTCCAGGACAAGGAGCTGCGCTACCGCCAGCGGTACCTGGACCTCATCTCCAATCCCGAGGTGCTGCACACCTTCCAGCTGCGGTCGAAAATCATGTCTGGCATCCGCCACTTCATGGAAGACCAGGGCTACCTGGAAGTGGAAACGCCCATGATGCAGCCCATTCCCGGTGGCGCCACGGCGCGACCCTTCGTGACCCACCACAACGCGCTGGACATGGAGCTCTACCTCCGGATCGCCCCCGAGCTCTACCTCAAGCGCCTCATCGTGGGTGGTTTCGAGAAGGTCTTCGAGATCAACCGCAACTTCCGCAACGAAGGCATCAGCCACAAGCACAACCCCGAGTTCACCATGATGGAGTTCTACTCCGCGGGCGAGGACCTCCGGGACATGATGACCCTGACGGAGAACCTCTTCGAGTCCATCGCGGCGCTTTGCGGTTCCCTCGAGCGCCCCTTCGGCGAGCACACCATCAGCTACAAGGCCCCCTTCCGCCGCATCACCATGAAGGACGCCATCGCCGAATACGGCCAGATCGTCCGGGGCCGCCTGGAGGACCACAGCGAGATCGTGAAGCTGGCGCGGGAAGCCCACATCGAGGACGTGGACAAGAAGACGGAAGGCATCCTGATCGGGGATCTCTTCGAACACCATGTCGAACACCATCTGATCCAGCCGACCTTTGTCACGGACTACCCCGTGGAGCTGAGTCCCCTCACCAAGAACCTGCCGGGCACTGACCGCTTCGTGGACCGCTTCGAGATGTTCGTGGCCGGGATGGAGCTGGCCAATGCCTACTCCGAGCTCAACGACCCCATCGACCAGATGGGTCGCTTCCAGGCCCAGGTGGCCATGCGGGAGGCCGGTGACGACGAGGCCATGCTGCTGGACCAGGACTTCGTCGATTCCCTGGAGCACGGCTTCCCCGCCTGTGGCGGTGAGGGCATCGGCATCGACCGCCTGATCATGCTGATGACCAACAGTGAAAGCATCCGCGATGTCATCCTCTTCCCCCTCATGAGGCCCCACAAGGCTTCGGACAGCACCGAGAAACCTGCGCCCATCGAACAAGCGGCAGAATAGCTTTCTGCCTCTGGGTCATATCCGACCATAAACCTCATCCTTTTCCTGGAGCTTTCCCATGCCCGTCCCGATGCTCGACCTTGCTCCCCAGAACTCCGGTGTGAAGCAGAAGATCCTGGAAGGGCTCGCCGGCCTCATCGACCGCTCTCAGTTCGTCCTCGGCGAGAACGTGAAGGGGCTCGAAGCGGAGCTGGCCCAGTACACGGGCGCCCAGCATGCCGTGGGCATGTCCAGCGGTACGGACGCCCTCCTGGTGGCCCTCATGGCCCTCGACATCAAGCACGGCGATGAGGTCATCATCCCGAGCTTCACCTTCTTCGCCACCGGCGGTGTCGTGGCCCGCACCGGCGCGACCCCGGTCTTCCTGGACCTGGACCCGGTGACGTTCAATGCCACGGGAAAGCTGGTGGAAGCAGCGATCACGCCCCGCACCAAGGCCATCATGCCCGTGCACCTCTTCGGGCAGCTGGCGGAGATGCCCGCCATCATGGCCGTGGCCAAGAAACACGGCATTCCCGTCATCGAGGATGCCTGCCAGTCCCTGGGCGCCAAGGGCTGGGGCAAGAATGCCGGGCAGTTCGGCGAGATGACCGGCTGCAGCTTCTACCCCACCAAGAACCTCGGTGCCTTCGGCGACGCAGGGCTCACGCTCATCCGTGACGACGAGAAGCTGGCCGCACGGGTGCGCCGCATGCGCGTCCATGGCATGGAGCCCGTCTATGTCCACCATGAGGTCGGCATGAACGGCCGCATCGACGAGTTCCAGGCGCTGGTGCTCCGGGCCAAGCTCCCCATGCTGGAAGGCTGGCACGAAGGCCGCCGCTCCCACGCCAAGTGGTACATCGAGCGCATGAAGAGCCTCACGGCGGACGAGCTGGTTCTCCCGCTCGAGGTCGTACCGGACGGCCGGCACATCTACAACCAGTTCACGGTGCGCGTGAAGGGCGGCAAGCGGGATGCGCTCCAGGCCCACCTCAAGGGCCTGGGCATCGGCAGCGCCATCTACTACCCCATCTCCCTGCACGAGCAGCCCTGCTTCGCCTACCTCGGCTACAAGAAGGGACAGCTGCCCGAGACCGAGCTGGCCAGCCAGGAAGTGCTGAGCCTGCCTGTCTATCCCGAGATGACGGAGGCCATGCGCGAGGAAGTGGCAGCCGCGATCCTGGGTTTCTTCGGGAAGAAGTAGCCCACCCCTTCACCCAAGCAAAGCGGCGTCCCTCGGGACGCCGCTTGTGTTATTGCAGGTTCTCGCTTCAGGCGTTGCTGGAGCCCATGCTGGCCAGCGCCTTCCGCGCCTTCTTGGACCACTCGCTCTTCGGGTAGCTCTCCACCAGCTTCTGGAAGTATTCCTTCGCCTCGCGACGGTAGCTCCGGATCTCTTCCTGCTTGAAGGCGTCGATCTCCTTCTCGAGCTGCTTTGTCTCCTCGTGGCTCAGCTGCTTCTCCTCGTCCTTGCCCACGCGGGCCAGGAAGTCCTTTTTAAGCTGGTCGATCTGCATGGGTTTCACGAGCTTCAGCCGCAGGGCCTCGCCCAGGTAGTAGTAGGCGCGCTCGCGGTCCGCGTACTCCGGATAGGCCTCGAGCATGTCCTTGATCCGCTTCTCTGCGCCCGGATAGTAACGGCTGTTGACGTAGAAGATGCCGACCATCAGCTCGCTCTCGGCCAGGCGCCGCCAGCACTGGGTGATCTTGGCCTTGGCGTCGAAGACGTACGGGGAGCCAGGGGCCTGCTGGATCAGGTCCTGGAAGGCCGTGAGGGCCAGTCGGGTCTCGGCCTGGTCCCGCTCGGCATTCTCGATGGCGGCGTAATGGCAGAGCGCGATGTGGTAGAGCGCATAGTCGCGCATCTCGTGCCGGGGGAAGTAGTTCAGGAAGTTCCGGTATTCCACGGCCGCCTCGGGATAGCTCACCTTCTTGGCGAAGAAGTAGCTGTCCCCGATAAGGAGCTTGGCTTTGGCAAACTCGGGGCTCGAGGGCATGTTCTCTTCGATGAGGCGCAGCGTCTTGCGGCCTTCCTCCCACTTGCCCTGCTTCAGGGCCGTCTCACCTTCTGCGAGCAGCACGGCGGCAGTGCGCTGGCGAAGGGCCGCGTTCTTGGGCTTCCTCTTGCACCCGGCCACCGAGGCGAGCAGGGCGAGGGAGAGGGCGGTGGAGGCTAGACGGCTGGTTAGCTTCATGAAGATTCCTTGGTTCCTTGGACAAACATGGCGGCAAGGGGTGCTGGGTTCCCGAGCCATTGATCGAGCATCCGTTCGAGCCACTGGGCTGCGATCGCCTGGGCCTCATTCCGGCGCAGATCATGAAGGATCTCATGCTTGAACCCTTCCAGGCGATGCCGTTCCAGGAGGCCGGGCTTGACGGCCTGCCAGAGCTCCTCGGCCCCGTCCGGGTCCGCTACGGTATCCTGCCCCGCCTCCAGGAGGAGGATGGGCCGTTCCAGCTCCTGGCCGAGCTGGAGGATCTCCTGGCGTCCCTCCTGGAACACATGCCCGAACGCCGCGCTCATGAAACGGTGGCAGAGAGGGTCGTCCCAGTAGCGCTGGACCAGGACCGGATCGGAACAGGCCTCGTGCTTGTCGCCGGGGAGGTCCAGTGTCTTGTGGGGGACCAGGAGCAACAGGAGCCTGTGCAACGTTCGCATCAGGAGCGTCGGAGGGCGCAGGGCGACCGCCGGGGCGCTCAGGATCAGGGCGTCCATGGTGTCGGCATGCCAGAGCAGCGTCAGCACCGCCACCAGTCCACCGAAGCTGTGGCCCAAGAGCACCTGGGGGCAGGTCGGCAGGGGAGGGAACGGCACGCCGTCCACGAAGCGGGGGCGGGCATGAACACGCTCGGCATCGTAGGCCCGCTCGTGACGAAGGAAGAGGGCCAGGTCCTCCACGAAACCGCGGATCCCGTTCGCGTCGCCCCGTTTGCCCCCGCTCCGTCCGAACCCCCGGTGGTCCATGGCGGAGACGGACCAGCCCAGTCCATGGAGCCACTTCGCCGTGTGCCGGTAGCGCTCCCCGTGCTCCCCGTAGCCGTGGGACAGCACCACCCGGCCCCAGGGATCGGGGTGGTCCCAGCGCACGTAAGCCAGGGGGGTCTGGACATGCCCGGCCAGAATCCCGCGGAAGGTGGGTTCCAGGTCCTCGGGTTGTCCGTGCGGAGTCTCGGCCATCCCCGTAGGATACCGGGGATGGCCGCCGACGTTGGGGTGCCCCTCTCCAGGGTAGTGCTTAGAGCGCGGCGCTGTAGATGCCGGAGATCTCCTCATGGGTGGCCTGGATCGGGTTCGTAAGGCCACAGGCGTCCTTCAGGGCATTGGTGGCCAAGGTCGGGATGTCCGAGCCCTTGGCGCCAAGGACCTGGATCCCGGAAGGGATGCCGATGTCCTTCGAGAGCTGGCGGATGGCATTTAGGCAGGCCTCCGCAGCGGTGGCATCGTTCATTCCCCGGGTGTCCACCCCCATGGCGCGGGCGATGTCCCCGAGCCGGGGCGCGACGGCCTTGGCGTTGAAGGCCTGCACGTGGGGCAGGAGGATGGCGTTGCAAACCCCGTGGGGAAGATCGTAGTAGCCGCCCAGCTGGTGGGCCATGGCATGGACGTAGCCCAGGGAGGCGTTGTTGAAGGCCATGCCGGCCAGGAATTGGGCGTAGGCCATCTGCTCGCGTGCCTCCATGTCCTTTCCGTCCCGCACGGCCGCGCGCAGGTGCTTCGCGACGAGCTCCACCGCCTTCAGGGCGCAGGCATCGGTCACGGGAGTGGCGATGGTGGACACGTAGGCCTCCACCGCGTGGGTCAGCGCATCCATTCCGGTGGCGGCCGTCAGGCTCGCGGGCTTGTCCACCATCAGCTCGGGATCGTTGACCGAGAGGATCGGCGTGGTGTGCTTGTCCACGATGGCCATCTTGATGTGGCGTGCCTCGTCCGTGATGATGCAGAACCGGGTCATCTCGCTGGCAGTGCCCGCCGTCGTGTTGATGGCCACGAGCGGCAGCTGGGGCTTGCCGGACTTGTCCAGGCCCTCGAAGTCCTTGATGGAGCCGCCGTTGGTGGCGCAGAGGGCGATCCCCTTCGCGCAGTCGTGGGGGGAGCCGCCGCCCAGGCTGATGACGAAGTCGCAGGCTTCGGCCTTCAGGATCGCCAGTCCCGCATCCACGTTCCCCACGGTGGGATTGGGCTGGGCGCCGTCGAAGACCGCCGTGCTGACGCCATGGGCCGCGAGCAACTTCGCCACCTTGCCCACGAGGCCGATCTGGTTGAGGACCTTGTCGGTGACAATGAGGCCCTTGCGGAAGCCGAGTCCCTTGATGGAGGCGGCGGCGTCCTGGAGGCAGCCGGCTCCCATCAGGTTCACGGAAGGGATGAAGAAGGCGCGGGTCGACATGGAACAGCTCCTGGGTGGGCGGGCTTCAACGGAAGGCCGCTGTTTCCCTGGAGAGGTTCAAGCCCCGTGCCGCCAAACCTGTGATGAACGACCGGAGTCGAGCGGATGTCTAAGTGGCTTGACTGCAGAAACAACGCGATCGCGAGGCGATCCGGGCGCGTTGTGAGCTCTGTAACGATGTAACGCGTATGTATCAGAAATGTATCACTCTTGAATCTTCCTCAGCTTGCGGTAGAGGGACATCCGGGAGATGCCGAGGGAGCGGGCCGCCTCGCTGAGATTCCCGCCCTGGCGGATCATGGCCTCCACGATCGTGTCGTGTTCCTCCAGGGCCCGGGCGGCCTTGATGCTGGCCCGGAGCTCGCGCGGTGACCGCGTGGAACGCTCGGTGCGAGAGGGCTTGAGAATCTCCTCGGGCAGGCAGTCCACATCGATCCGGGGTCCGTGACAGGCGTTGACGAGGCGTTCTACCACGTTCTGGAACTCGCGCGTGTTCCCTGGCCAGTCGTATCGCTGCAGGCACTCGACCACCGCCGCGGTGGCCGGGATCTCCGCCACGCCGAGGCGCTGGCAGGTGCGCTCGTGGAAGATCCTGAACATCGCCGGAATATCCTCCCGGTGGTCACGCAGCGGCGGCAGTTGGATGGAGACCACGTTGAGCCGGTAGTAGAGGTCCTGGCGGAAGTTGCCCCGGCCGATCTCCGTGGGGAGGTGCTTGTGGGTGGCACAGATGATCCGCACGTCCACGGGCACCACTCTGTCGCCGCCGATGCGGGTGATGGCCTTGTCCTGGAGGACGCGCAAAAGCGAGACCTGCTGCTCCAGGGGCATGTCCCCGATCTCGTCCAGGAAGATCGTGCCACCGGAGGCGAGCTCGAACTTGCCGGGCCGTCCGCCCTTGGCGGCGCCGGTGAAGGCGCCTTCGACGTAGCCGAACAGCTCGCTGCCGATCAGTTCCCGGGGGATGGCACCGCAGTTGATGGCGATGAAGGGCAGGTTCCGGCGGGCACCCTGGTTGTGGATCGCCTGGGCGAACATCTCCTTGCCGGTTCCGCTCTCCCCGAAGAGCATCACGCTGCTCTCGCTCTGGGCGGCCATGCGGCCCAGATGGATGGCCTTCTCGATGGCCTTCCCCTGGCCCAGGATGTCCTCGAAGGTGAAGGTGGCGTGGGCCCCCGAGAACCGGTTGATGAGGCGGTTGATCCGCTGGAGGGGGTTCAGGAACAGCACGCCGCTGGTCAGGTGCCCCTGGTCGTCCTTGACGGGCTTGGCGGAGACCAGGCAGGCGAGGCCGGAGGTGGTGCCCAGTTCGAGATCGCTGATGGCCCTGCCATGGTGCAGCAGCTCCCGCAGGGCGTGGGGACGGTCCAGGAACCGGCCGATGGGCTGTCCGACCAGGGCCTCCGAGCGACGGCCCAGCAGCTTCTCGGCCACGGGATTGACCTGCTGGATCGTGCCCTTGGCATCCACCACCACCACGCCGTCGGAGACCGTCAGGAAGAGGTTGCTGAGGTGGCTGTTGAGGAGGGTCAGCTCCCGGTTCTGCAGCTCGACGCGCAGCTGCTGCCGGATTGCCTCCGACGCAGCGACCACCATGCCCAGGGTGTGCTGATGGGTGGCCTCCACGGGGCCGGACATTTCGAGGATCCCGATCAGGCGGTCCTCTTCGTCCCGGATGGGCGCGCCGGAGCAGGTCCAGGGATGGTGCTTCCGGCAGTAGTGCTCCGTGCCCGAGACCTGGAAGGGGCGGCCCAGGAAGAGGGAGGTGCCCACGCCGTTGTTGCCGATCTCGTCCTCGTTCCAGAGGGCGCCGCGGCAGAAGTTGAGGTCCGGCGCGTTCCGGATGTCCTCGGGGTCCCCCACGGTTTCCAGGATGTAGCCCCGTTCGTCGCAGAGGAGGACCACGAAGCTGGAACTGGCCACGAACGCGTAGAGGTTCTCCATGAAGGGGCGGGCGATGCGGATCAGCTCCCGGTGGCGCTCCAGGTTCTCCGAGAGGTGGGGTTCCAGCAGCACGGTGCCGCTGCGGCCCGAGTGGGGATCCACGCCGGCCTCCCGGCACCGCGCCCAGGCTTCCGCGACCTCCGCCTTCACCATTCCGGGCTCGATGCTTCCAGTCCCGACGAAGCGCTCCCATGGGGAAGGCGGCGTCTGCAGGGAACGGGCGGCCTTGGCCATGGGTGTGCCTCCGCGGGACAATCTCGAGCGATTGTGTTACACCCATGATACAGATGGGTTCGCCCAGCGACGACCGATGCCCTTCACCACGACCCGAGACGCAGAAGGTCACATGCCATACAGTTATTCAGGAGCCCGTCAGGCTCCTTTCCTTTCGGACGGAACATGGATTTTGAAACCCTGATGCGGGCCAAGAACGAGCTGGAGCCCCGGGTGAGGCAGCTCTGCGCCCACCTGGACGCCGAGCGGAAGGCCCTGGAGCTGGAGCAGATCGAGGAGAAGGCCGCGGCGCCCGGGTTCTGGGACGACCCCGAGGCGGCCAAGCCCGTGCTGAAAGCCCGGGGCCTGCTGACCGACGACATCGCCCTCTCCAAGAAGCTCTTCTCGGGGCTGGAGGACCTGGAGACCGCCCTGGAATTGTCGCGGGATGATCCGGACATGCTGGGCGAGGCCGAGAGCGTGGAAGGGGCCCTGCGGCAGACGGTGGAGTCCTCCGAGCTGCGCATGATGCTCAGTGGCGAGCTGGACCAGACCAACGCCATCGTGGCCATCGCGCCGGGGGCGGGCGGCACCGAGAGCTGCGACTGGGCCGCCATGCTGCTGCGCATGTACCTCCGCTACTGCGAAGCCAAGGGCTGGCAGACGGAGATGATCGACTACCAGGACGGGGATGAGGCCGGCATCAAGGGAGCCACGTTCATCGTCACGGCGCCCTACGCCTACGGCTACCTGCGCGCGGAAGCCGGCGTCCACCGCCTGGTGCGCATCTCCCCCTTTGATGCCGCCAAGCGGCGCCACACCAGCTTCGCCGCGGTCTACGTGAGCCCCGAGCTGGACGACACCATCGACGTGGACATCCCCGAGAAGGATCTGAAGATCGATGTGTTCCGCGCCAGCGGCGCGGGGGGCCAGCACGTGAACCGCACCGAATCGGCCGTGCGCTTCACCCACCTGCCCACGGGGATCGTGGTGAGCTGCCAGAACGAGCGCAGCCAGATCAAGAACCGGGCGACTGCCATGAAGGTGCTGAAGGCGCGCCTCTACGAGCTGGAGAAGCGCAAGTTCGAGGAGAAGGTGGCTGCGGCCAGCGGCGAGAAGGCCGATGTGGCCTGGGGCAGCCAGATCCGCTCCTACGTGCTGCAGCCCTACCAGATGGTGAAGGACCATCGGACCAGCCACGAGACCAGCCAGACCCAGAAGGTGCTGGACGGTGACCTGGACGACTTCATCCGCACCCAACTGCTGGCCAAGACCCTCAAGGCTTAGGGTTCTCTTCCAGGAAGGTGGCCATCCGTTCCAGGGTGATGTCGCTGACGTGGTGCTCGATGCCTTCCGCGTCGATGGCGGCCGTCTCCGGCGGGACGCCAAGGCGCTCCAGGAAGGCGGTCACCAGGCGGTGGCGGTGGCGGGAGGCTTCGCCGACCTTTCGGCCTGCGGGGCTGAGCAGGACGCCCTGCTCCTCGTCCCGGGTGATGATGCCGTCCCGGGCCAGCCGCTCCAGGGCGCGCAGCACGGTCACATGGCTGACCCCCAGGCCCCGGGCCAGGTCCGCGGGCCGCACACCGGTGCGATCCTCCCCGCCCAGCTCCAGGACCATCTCCGCGTAGTCCTCGGCGGTCTCACGGGCGTGGTCACGGCGGGTGCGCTCGAACCGTTTCGCGGTTCCTGCGCTGTCCGCCTGTCTTTCCTTGGGCTTGGCCACGATGGGATCTCCAATGAGATTACTTTGGGCTTGACTTGTTGGTAGCCAAGGCTACATTGCGTTGTAGTACAGGCTACCAAATTATGCCACCCACACCGAACGAATCCTCGATTCTGAATCCCACCGGGGCTTCCAGCGGGCTTTCCATCACGGAAGGACAGGGCGCGGTCCAGGTCCCTTCTGGCGGTCCGGGCTGGCGACGGTGGCTGGCGGTGGCGGGGCCCGCGCTGCTGGTCTCCGTGGGCTACATGGACCCCGGGAACTGGGCCACTGACCTGGCCGGGGGCAGCCGCTACGAGTACAAGCTCCTGTGGGTCCTGCTCATGTCGAACCTCATGGCGATCCTGCTGCAGAGCCTGTCGGCCCGCCTGGGTATCGTGCGGCGCCGCGATCTGGCCCAGGCATCCCGGGAGACCTACCCGCCGGTGGTGAACCTGCCGCTCTACCTGCTCGCGGAGATCGCCATCGCCGCCTGTGATCTGGCCGAAGTGATCGGTTCGGCCATCGCCCTGAAGCTGCTCTTCGGGCTGCCGCTCCTGGCGGGCGTCCTGATCACGACCTTCGATGTCCTGATCCTGCTCATGCTCACCCGCTTCGGCATCCGCAAGCTCGAAGCCGTGATCCTGAGCCTCGTCGCGACCATCGGCGTGGCGTTCGTGGTGGAGGTCTTCCTGGCCCGCCCCGACTGGAGCCTGATATCCCACGGCTTCCTACCCTCCCTTCCGGATTCCGGCGCCCTCTATATCGCCATCGGCATCCTCGGGGCCACGGTGATGCCCCACAACCTCTACCTGCACTCGGCCCTGGTGCAGACGCGCAACTTCGGCCCGGAAGGCGGGGTGCGGCAGGCGATCCGGCTCAACACCTGGGATTCGGTGCTGGCGCTGAACCTGGCCTTCTTCGTCAATGCGGCGATCCTCGTGATGGCGGCAGCGGTCTTCTTCAAGCATGGCTTCCACGATGTCGCCGAGATCCAGGACGCCCACCGGCTCCTGGAACCCATCGTCGGCGCGGCGATCGCGCCCATCGCCTTCGCCGTGGCGCTGCTCGCCTCGGGCCAGAGCTCCACCATCACAGGCACCCTGGCCGGGCAGATCGTGATGGAGGGCTACCTCGACATCCGCATCCGACCCTGGCTGAGAAGGGTGATCACGCGGCTCATCGCCGTCGTGCCCGCGGCGGCGACGATCATCTGGTTCGGCGAGAACGCCACGGGCGGGCTGCTCGTGCTCAGCCAGGTGGTGCTCTCCCTGCAGCTGCCCTTCGCCGTGATCCCCCTGATCCACTTCGTGTCGGACCGGCGGAAGATGGGCG
>CAYZND010000032.1:829-2150 GCA_964479495.1 uncultured Mesoterricola sp. | reverse complement strand
GGCGCGTTCGCCATCGGGCCTTGGCTCCGCGCCGGGGCGTGGACGGTGGCGGTGGTCATCGTGGGCCTGAACGTGAAGCTGGTCATCGACACCGTGGGCGAATGGCTCGGCGGCGCCCAGGGGATCTGGCTTCACGCGCTGCTCTTCCCACTGCTGGTCGCCGTCGGCGCGCTCCTGCTCTGGGTTGCCTTCGAGCCCTGGATCGCCCGGCTGGCCGTGTGGCGCGCGAGGGCCACGGCGGAGATCCACGGGGCGGCCGCGCTCCCGGTCATCACGCCCCCCGAGCCCGTGCCGCTCAAGCGGGTGGCGCTGGCCCTCGACTTCTCCGGCCACGAGGTGCGCCTCATCGAGGGAGCCCTGCGCTTCTTTGGCCCGACCAAGCCCCTCCTGGCGCTGCTCCACGTGGTGGAGAGCGCTTCGGCCCGTGCCTTTGGGGGCGAGGCGGCGGACCTGGAGATGGACAGCGACCAGTCCCGGGTGGACGCCTACGCCGATGCCCTTCGGAAGCTTGGCTACGATGTGGTGACGGCACTGGGAACCGGGGATCCCGCCCGGGAGCTGGCCCGGCTCTCCAACGAGCTGGACGCGGAGCTCGTGATCCTGGGCGGCCATGGCCACCGCGGGCTCTCGGACATGATCTACGGCACCACCGTGGAGGCCCTGCGCCACCGTACCCGCGCGAGCGTTCTCGTGATCCCGCTGGGCGGTGGATGATCCCTGGCCCATGCTGGAGTCCAGGGGGTCCTGTGCCACTGACGGCGGTCATCCTGGGATTCGCGTCGGCCATCATCCACGCCCTGTGGAACGTGATGCTGAAGCGGACGAAGGACCTGGATGCCGCCTCGGCTGGTGTCTTCACGGTCGCCATGGTGCTCTCGGCAGCCGCGAGCCTGCTCGTTCCCGGACAGGCCTTCCCTGCGGCGCCCGCCTTGCTTTGGGGCCTGGCGGCAGGGCTCTGCGAAGGCGGCTACTTCATCGGGCTGGTCCGGTCCTTTGAAGGTGCGCCGCTGGGGTGGAGCTACAGCTGGATGCGTGGCAGCTCCATCGTCCTGGTCTGGCCGGTCTCCGTGCTGGGCCTGGGCGAAGCCTTCCACGGGGTCTCCCTGGTCTCCATCACGGCCGTCTGCCTGGGACTCGGCCTGCTCGGGGCCAGTTCGGGGCGGGGCGGATCTCCAAGGGCATTGGCCTGGGCACTGCTGGCGGGCATCTGCATCGCGGCCTTCAATCTGTTCTACAAGCTCTCGTTGGCCGCCGGCGCCCAGCCCTTGGCCCTGTTCAGTCTTTCCATGGCGGTGGGCCTTCCCATCCAGGCGGGCGTGCG
>CAYZND010000032.1:0-819 GCA_964479495.1 uncultured Mesoterricola sp. | reverse complement strand
ATCCTGCGGAGCGGCTGGCGCCAGTTCCGCTGGCGACCCGAATCACCTGGCCTTGTGGCAGCGGCAGGTGTGCTCTGCGCCATGGGTTTCACGATGTTCCTGTGGGCCCTCGCCATGGCGGGAACGGGCGCGGTGACCACCATCCGAAACACATCGGTCGCCTTTGCCATGCTGTTCTCCCTCGCGCTCGGGGAGCGGCCGCGCCCCAGGCAGTGGCTCGGCGCGGCCCTCGTCACCCTCGGCGCGGTGGGGCTGGGTTGGCGCTGAAGCTCCGTCTTCCGCCTGTCATGCTGGGGAGGAGGAACCGGGAATGCGGCGTGCGGATCGATTGTTCGGACTGGTGCAGGTCCTTCGCCGGGACCGCTTCAGCACGGCTGCCCGCCTGGCGGAGGAACTGGAGGTCTCCGAGCGGACGATCTACCGTGACATCCAGGACCTGATCCGCTCCGGCGTCCCGATCCAGGGCGAAGCTGGGGTGGGCTATCGGCTGCCCAGCCGCTTCGAGCTGCCCCCGCTCATGCTCTCCGTGGAGGAACTGGAGGCCTTGGTGATGGGGGCCCGCATGGTGGAGGCCTGGGCCGATCCCGGGCTCAAGGAGGCCTCGGATTCCCTGCTCGGCAAGGTCGAGGCCGTCCTGCCCGAGGGACTGCCGCGCCTCAAGCGCATGCCGCTCATGGTGCCGGACTTCCACGTGCCTCCCGGCGCTTCGGCCTACCTGGGCCAGCTCCGGCGGGCCATCCGGGAGAGTCGCCGGATCCTCATTCACTATGTGGACCGCAAGGAGGCTCCCAGCGAACGTGTGATCCGGCCCCTGGGGCT
>CAYZND010000031.1:13777-17109 GCA_964479495.1 uncultured Mesoterricola sp. | reverse complement strand
GAATCACCGCATGCGGGCAAACCAGCACGCACTTGCCGCACTGGATACAGAGCACTTCATCCCACACCGGAATCTCCAGCGCGATGTTGCGCCGTTCCCACTGCGCCGTGGCGCTGGGGAAGGTGCCATCCACCGGGAAGGCGCTCACCGGCAGCAGGTCGCCATCGCCCGCGACGATTCTCGCCGTCACCTCCTGCACGAACCCCGGCGCTTCCTCGGGCACGGGCCGCCGGATGTCAAAGCTGCTCGTCACCCGGTCTGGCACCTTGACCTCGTGCAGGTGGTCGAGCGCAGCGTCCACGGCAGCGAAGTTCTTCTTCACCACCGCCTCGCCGCGCTTGCCGTAAGTCTTTTCAATGGCGTGCTTGATGGAAGCGATGGCCTCCTCGCGGGGCAGCACGCCGGAGATGGCGAAGAAGCAGGTCTGCATGATCGTGTTGATGCGCACGCCCATGCCGGTCTTCTTGGCGACTTCGTAGGCGTCGATCACGTAGAACTTCATCTTCTTGGCGATGAGGTCCTGCTGCACTTCCTTGGGCAGGGTGGCCCAGACCTGGTCCTTGCTGAAAGGGGTGTTCAGCAGGAAGGTGGCGCCCTCGGCGGCAGCGGCCAGCATGTCGTACTTCTCGAGGAAGCTGGTCTGGTGGCAGGCCACGAAGTTGGCCTTCTTGATGAGGTAGGCAGAGCGGATCTGGCGGGGCCCGAAGCGCAGGTGGCTCACGGTCACGGCGCCGGCCTTCTTGGAGTCGTAGACGAAGTAGCCCTGGCCGAAGAAGCCCGCCTCCTCGGCGATGATCTTGATGGAGTTCTTGTTGGCGCCGACGGTGCCGTCGGAACCCAGGCCGTAGAACATGGCGCGCTTCACGTCCGCGGGCTCGATGTCGAACTCGGGATCCACGGGGATGCTACTGTGGGTCACGTCGTCCACGATGCCGACCACGAAGTGGTTCTTGGTCTTGCCCGTCATGTTGTCGTAGACGGCCTTCAGGCAGGCGGGGGTGAACTCCTTGCTGGAGAGGCCGTAGCGGCCGGCGATGACCTTGGGATCCAGGGTGGTGAGGCCCTCTTCCCGGGCTTCGCGCAGGGCGATGACGACATCCTGGTACAGCGGATCGCCCGTGGCGCCCGGCTCCTTCACGCGGTCCAGCACCGTCAGCTTCTTGGTGCTCTTGGGCAGGGCGTTGATGGGGTGCTTGATGGAGAAGGGGCGGTAGAGGCGGACCTTCAGGACGCCGAGCTTCTCACCCTTGGCCAGGGCCCACTCCACGTACTCGTGGGCCACGTCGGCGCCGGAGCCCATCAGCATCACGACGTTCTCGGCATCGGGCGCGCCGAAGTATTCGAAGAGCTGGTACTGGCGGCCGGTCAGCTTCGCGAACTTGTCCATCTCCTCCTGCACGATGACCGGGCAGGCGGTGAAGTAGGGATTGCAGGCTTCGCGGGCCTGGAAGAAGGTGTCGGGGTTCTGGGCGGTGCCGCGGAGGACGGGCGCATCGGGCGTCAGGGCGCGCTTGCGATGGGTGGCCACCAGCTCGTCCGTCACCATGGAGCGGAGGTCCTCGTCGTTCAGGATCTCGATCTTGGACACTTCGTGGCTGGTGCGGAAGCCGTCGAAGTAGTGCATGAAGGGCACGCGGCTGCGCAAGGTGGCGCTCTGGGAGATCAGGGCGAAGTCGTGGGCCTGCTGGACGCTGTCGGAACTCAGCATGGCGAAGCCGGTCTGGCGGCAGCCCATGACGTCCGAGTGGTCGCCGAAAATGGACAGGGCGTGGGTCGCCACGGTGCGGGCGGAGACATGCAGCACCATGGGGGTCAGCTCGCCGGCCACCTTGTACATGGTGGGGATGAAGAGCAGCAGGCCCTGGGAGGCCGTGAAGGAGGTGGTCAGGGCGCCGGCCTGGAGGGCGCCGTGGACGGCACCGGCGGCGCCGGCCTCGGACTGCATCTCGACGACGAGGGGTACGGTGTTCCAGATGTTCTTCTTGCCCTGCGCGGACCATTCGTCCGACCACTCGCCCATGTTCGAGGACGGGGTGATCGGGTAGATGGCGATCACTTCATTGGTACGATGGGCGACGGAGGCTGTCGCCTCGTTGCCGTCAAGAGTGACCATGCGTCTTTCAGCCATGGCATGCCTCCTTGGGTAGTGGTTACGGACGTGAACCGACGTGAATGTCCTGCTGGGAAGCGTGGCCGTGAGCCATAGATTTCATGACGCTTCGCAATTCGGGAGTCTAGCGAGATTCTTCGCGGAATGGCAAGCGGATCAGACATTTCCCTTGCGGCCTGTGCTGAACGCCACAGGTCCGGATGCGATTTAACCCATCCCTTCCAGCCAACAGCCTTACAGGTGTGGCCTAGACCGCCCTGCCCCGAAATGGGACTGAGATGGGATCGCATCTGCCCCCTCCTGGAATCAGCCCGGCAGTCCAGGAGCCAAAGCCCATCAACCGACTTGTGACCTCGGTTCAGTGGCCCGCGGCCGGGAACCGTGCAACCATGAGTTGCAAGGTTCCGCTGGTTGCGGACTCCGTTTTTCGAGGCTTCCATGCTGACCTTGCCCCTGATGCGCGCCCTGACCTTCGACGACGTCCTCCTGGTCCCGGGCCCTTCCGAAGTCCATCCCAACCAGGTGGACCTGACCACCCGGCTCACGCCCCGGATCACCCTCCGGATTCCCCTTCTGTCCGCCGCCATGGATACCGTCACCGAGGGACGCCTGGCCATCGCCCTGGCCCAGCAGGGCGGCATCGGCATCATCCACAAGAACCTCAGCATCGATCGCCAGACCGAGGAAGTGGACAAGGTGAAGCGCAGTGAGTCCGGCATGATCACGAACCCCATCGTGATCGACCCCGACGCCCCCATCCGGGACGCGGAGGCCCTCATGGCCAAGTACAAGATCTCCGGCGTTCCCGTGGTCAAGGATGACAAGCTCGTGGGCATCCTGACCAACCGGGACCTGCGGTTCGAGACCAACATGGATCTGCCGGTGAGGGACCGCATGACCAAGGAGAACCTGGTCACGGTTCCCGTGGGCACCACCCTCCAGGAAGCCAAGGTCATCCTCCAGCACCACCGCATCGAGAAATTGCTGGTCGTGGACGAGGCCGGAGCCCTGCGCGGCCTCATCACCGTCAAGGACATCGAGAAGTCCATCAACTATCCCAATGCGGCGAAGGACGACTTGGGCCGGCTCCGGGTGGGTGCCGCCCTCGGCATGGGCCCCGACATGCTGGCCCGGGCCAAGGCCTTGGTGGAGACCAAGGTCGACGTGCTCTGTCTCGACAGCAGCCACGGCCACAGCAAGGGTGTCCTGGACGCCCTCCGCA
>CAYZND010000031.1:0-13767 GCA_964479495.1 uncultured Mesoterricola sp. | reverse complement strand
ACGTGGCCACCTACCAGGGCGCCAAGGATCTCATCCTGGCGGGCGCCAGCGCCGTCAAGATCGGCATCGGGCCGGGTTCCATCTGCACCACCCGCATCGTCACGGGCGCCGGGATGCCGCAGGTCACCGCCGTGGTGGAAGCCTCCAGGGCCTGCCGCGAGCTGGGGGTGCCCTGCATCGCCGACGGCGGCATCAAGTACTCCGGGGATGTGGCCAAGTCCATCGCCGCGGGGGCCGATGCCGTCATGATCGGCAGCCTCTTCGCAGGCACCGACGAGGCTCCGGGCGAGACGGTCTTCTACCAGGGGCGGACCTTCAAGACCTACCGGGGCATGGGTTCGCTGGGCGCCATGAAGCAGGGCAGCAAGGACCGTTATTTCCAGGAAGGGAAAGACGACACCAAACTGGTCCCCGAAGGCATCGAAGGGCAGGTGCCCTACAAGGGGAAGGTGGCGGACCTCGTCACCCAGCTCATGGGGGGCCTCCGCGCGGGGATGGGCCTCGTCGGCGGAAGAGACATCTCCGACTTCCAGCAGAAAGCGACCTTCGTGCAGATCACCAATGCCGGGCTCAAGGAAAGCCACGCCCACGACGTGATGATCACGAAGGAAGCCCCCAACTATCGGATGGACTGAGCCCGTGTTCCCCTGGAACAAGCCCAAACCCCCTGCACCCACCCCTGGCGCCTTCCTGACCTGGACGCCGGAATTCCGGATCGGAATCAAGCGGTTCGATCAGGAACACCAGCACATGGCGGCGCTCATCAACCAACTGCACACGCTCATGGTCATAAAGAGGGATCGCGTCGGGGCCGATCAGCTCACGGACCTGCTGATCCAGGCGACCCGCACCCATTTCACCTCCGAGGAGACCCTGCTGAGCGACCTGGGGTACCAGGGACTCGAAGCGCACACCCATGAACATTCCAATCTGATCGATGAGCTGCGGGACCTCCAGCGCCAGTTCAAGGCGGGAACCATCAGCGCCTTGGCCATGCCGACCTTCCTGCGGAAGTGGCTCCTGGAACACATTGATTCGCACGACCGGGGCTACGTCGAGTTCCTGAGATCCAAAGGCGAGCGATAACCCCCGTGTTTCCATCGGGAATCGGCATAAGATGGTTCATCTCCACGGATGACTGCGCATGGGCTCTCCCCTCGACTTCCTGATGAGTTTCCAATGGTCCCTGAAGGCCTCACGCCTCTACGGGCCAGATCACCCGAGGAACAAGGAAGCTCTGGCCGCACTGGAGGGCAGCTACCAGCGGTTCCTGGCGGGAAAGTCGCAGGTTCAGGTCGCCACCCGGAACGGGCGCATGTTCATCGACAAGGTCATGGAGGACTCCCAGAACCTCCAGATCAAGGCGTTGGCCACGGACCTTGAGGAACGCAACATCCACGCCCTTGTCCTCTATCCAGGCGCGACCCGGGAGGAACTCCGGGCGCTTCTCGAGATCCTCTGCCTGAAGCCGGCCCAGCTGAGGAAGCAGGGCGGCGCCAAGAAGATCCTCGAAGATCAGAAAGTGGCGAGAATCCGCATCCTGGCCGCCCGTCTCGAGGACGTCTCGGAAGCGGGCGAGATCACGGCCGCACTGCTGGAATCCGTCGCAACCGTCACGGGCCTCCTTCCCCAGGACCTTCGTCCAGGGCTGGCGTCCGGCGGTGTCGGCCTCAGCCAGGGGGGCACCGGCTCCCTTGTCGTCCCTCCGGGTGCGGGGACAGGCCCTGGTGGTGTGGGGCTTGAAGGCCTAGCCTCGCAGCTCCGGGGCGCCCTTCTGGCCCAGATGCAATTCGGGGGGGGGATCCCCGACTTGTCCGGCTTCGGGTCCACCCTCCAGAAGATGGGCCTGGACAGCCAGGGCGTGCAGCCCGGCACCCAAGGCATGGTCCGCCAGGCGGTGTCCTCGCTGTCCCCAGAACAGCAGCTTGACCTTTTCCGGGGAGCGGCCCGCATGCGGTCCGGCTCCTTGCGCAACCTCTTCGCGCGCCTCACCTCCTCGATGGCGCCTCAGAGCTTTGCCAGCGCCTACGGGCACAACCGGATGTCGGATCAACAGGTCGTCGAATACGCGGATGAGATCAAGTACTTGAGTCCAAGCGCGGAGTCCTGGGGTGAGCAGCTGGCCAACGCCCTGCGTCGGGAAGGCATGTCCGAGGGCCAACTGCGGGAACTCGTGGACATCCTCACCTGGGAGAACCAGCCCATGCAGACCAAGCTGGCCAAGCTCCTGGAGGGGCAGCGCATCTTCGAGATGCCCGTCGAGAAGGTCCTGGCGTTCCTTCGCGAGCTGCTGGAAGCCGGACGGCACCAGGAGTTCCTCAGGGTCGTGCGGCACTATGCCGGTGGTCTCGTGGCACCGGCCGTGGCTCGCCGGTCGGCGGTCGCCAAAGCCTTCGAGAAGATCGCGGACTGGGCGGACATCCCGGGCATGCCCCCGGAAGTCATGAACGAGCTGATGGAGATGCTGTCCCGCACCTATGGACGGGAAAAGGATCCCGATGTCCACCAGTGGCTCTCGAAGGCCGTGGAGCACATCCTCTGGTTCTGGGTGGAGAGTGGCGATCCCGCCATGGCCCACGCCCTGTTCACCGACCTGCAGGATGTCGTCACCGAGCTGAGCCTGCCTGCCCCCTGGAAGACCCAGGCCACGGCAGATCTCCTGGCGCGACTGGGAGCTCCTGATCGCCTCAGCAAGGTGCTCACCCAGCTCTTCACCATGGACCGGCCCACCGCAACCCGGCGGATTCATCCCTATCTGAAGATGCTGGGAGCCTCGGGCGCCGAGCAGCTCGTAGAGCGGCTGGCGGACGAGCCGGACCGCGCCAAACGTGCCCATCTCCTGGAGGCACTGAAGGCGTGCGGATCCGTCGCGGAAGCACCGCTGCTGGAGTCCCTGAAGGCCCCGGAGTGGTTCGTGGTCCGCAACGCACTGATCATTCTCGGGGAAATCACGACTCCAGAGCGGATCAAGGAGCTTGCCCCCCTGCTGAACCACGCCGATCCCCGCGTGGTCGTGGCCGCCATCCGGGCCGTGGGCAGGATCGGGGGACGACCGGCCGAGGCCGCCCTCGCGCCCTTGGTTCTGCACCCGGATCCCTCCATCCAGATGGAGACCCTGTTCATCCTTCAGGAGATGAAGTCCAAGCAGGCGATCCCAGCCCTGATCGAACGCGTGAAGCCCCAGAAGGGACGCTCGAAGCCCGAGCAGGAGAAGGTCAGGGAAAAGGCGGTCGAGCTGCTAGGCGCACTGGAGTCCATGTCGGTGGTTCCCATCCTGCAAGAGCTGCTAGGCCGGAAGCGCAGCTTCTTCCGGGACACCAAGGAACCGCTCTCCATCCGCCTTGCAGCACTGCGGGCGCTGGTCCAGCTGGACTCCCAGGAAGCCCAGGAGACCATCCGGAAGACCCTGGACGAAGAACCCAAAGGCCTTGAGCGGGACGCTCTGGAAGCGGCCCTGACGGAGAGCTTGATCAATCGCCCTCCAACCAAGCTCTGATAGCTCCGCTCACTCCAGAATCACCAGCGTAGGTGCTTTCCATCCCATCCCGGTGCCTTCCTGGAGGGCTTCCCGGCGCGCCTGCTCCGCCCGGCGCATGGCGGCATTCAGCATCAAGTCATCCCGGTCGTGCAGCCACATCGTGGCGCCGATGGTGGGCTGCCCCAGTTCCGGCCGAATCCGGTCCAGCAGCGTCTGAGCGCCATCCTGCGAGGTCTGGGGAAGCAGGAGGAGGAAGCGGCTGGGGGTCAATTCCACCAGCAGGTCGTCCCCGCGCAGCCCCTGGGCCACCTTGCGGATCGCCTCCGAACCCAGCTTTGAGACGCTGCGCTCCCAGATCGCCACGGCCAGGGTCTCCTTCTGGCGGCGGGCGTGATGCATATGGCCCTTCATCCATACCTCCAGGAACCGGCCATTCGGAAGGTTCGTGCTGGAGCCTTCCAGCGCACTGTCCTGGGCGACAGCGGTGCTGAGGGCGATCGTGTCCTGGGCCACCTGGAGCTTGTATCGCAGGTTCTCGATCTCCAGGGCCCGGCTCAGCAGGCCGGCCACGGAGCGGATGAACTCCATGTCGCTATCACAGAAGGCAAAGGGTTGACCATGCAGGATGGCCAAGGTCCCGATGGACCGCCCCCCCTCCCTCAGGACGGTGCCGGCGAAGGCTTGGAGCCAGGGTCCGCCTTCCCCCGGGAACACGGTTCCCAGGGCGAGGCAACCGCTGGGTTCCTGGAGCACCTGCTCGCACAGACGAAGCCCTTGCTGGACCTCCACGGGTTCCTTGGCACCACTGCCCGCCGCCACCCACCAGAAGGTGTCCAAGTGCCCTTCGGCGACGCGCGCGATCATCGCATGGTCCGCCATGAAGTGCCGGATCAGCAGCTCCAGGGCCGCATCGAACAGCGCGAACGGGTCCAGGTCGGGCCTCCGCAGCAGCTCCCCGAGCGCCTGCAAGGCGCGGCCAGGCCTGACATCCACGACCGGCTTGGCCGACTGGTTCCACCGGAGGTCCCGGACCATCGCACACCCTCGCTAGGGAACGATACCACCCGTTGCGACTCGAAGCGCACGCGCCCGCGACCGGACATGACATCGATGCGCTTTGGCCTCAAACAAAAGCGGCCCACGAAGGGCCGCGAATCTCTGGAGGCGCCGATCGGAATCGAACCGATGAATGGCAGATTTGCAGTCTGCGGCCTTACCACTTGGCTACGGCGCCGTGCCTCATATATACCACGAGCCGCGTTCAGCGGCTCGTGTCAGTTGGAGCGGGTGATGAGATTTGAACTCACGACTTCGACCTTGGCAAGGTCGCACTCTACCACTGAGTTACACCCGCGTGGAAAGATGATTCTAGCACGGTGACGGGACTCGTCAACGCCCATTTTCAGGAGGCTCGCGGGACCTGCCGCGAAGCTCGGACATGGATTGATCTTCCTGGTTTTCCAGCCCACATCCTTGCGGGTTGAGTCATCCTGGTGCCATGGTCTGGCAGCCACGATCCATGCGAGTCATGCAACCTTCGGGATCGCTCTTCCTGCCGCTGGCCTTCCGGTTCGGTGTCTCCTTCGGCCTGGCGGTGCTGCAGCTGGCGCTGCCCCCGGACCCGCTCCGGCCACCCCAGGGCGAGACCCTCTACCTGCTGCTGCTCATGGGATTGTTCGCGGAGTGCATCTGGGAAGCCACCCGCTCCCTGCGCCGGACGGGTTCGGCCTTCACCACACCTTCCCTGCCCTGGGTTCGCTTCAACCTCATCCTCGATCTGTTCCTCGTCACGCTGCTGGTGGCCTTCCAGGGGGTGGACCAGGAACGGTTTGCCACGGCGTACATCATCCCGGTGCTGGCCTCGGCGTTCTATGTCCGGATCCCCGGCATTGTCGGGGTAGGCATTGCAGCCTCCCTGATCCACGCGACGAGCGTTCTCCTGTTCACTCAGGGCCTGCTCCCGCCGTTCGGCCGCTCCGGAGCACTGCCGGACCTGGAGCCTTCGCGCATATCCTTCATCATTGGATTTGCGGTTCTCCAGGTCTTCGCAGCCACGCTGGTCGTCATCCCCATCCGCCGCCACCTGGAGACTCTGCGGACCACGCTGAAGCAGTCCGAGGCCACGGTGGACGAGCTTTCCGCCCTGTACCGGCGTGTGTTCGAGTCGATGTTCTCGGGCCTCATCACCATCGACCTGGATCACCGGATCACCTCCGCCAATCCTGCGGCCGAGTCGATCCTCCATCGCCCCCTTGAGACAGGCAGTCCCATCGATGGACCCATTCTGGAGGACCTCACGCTGAAGGAGACGCTCACCAAGGAGTACCGCTTCGAGCGGAGCTTCACCACGGCCGCAGGAGAGCGAAGGATCATCGGCGGCAACGTGGCCCCCATCCGCGACCGGGGCGGAAGTCAGACGGGCCACCTGCTGCTCTTCCAGGACCTCACGGACCTCAAGGCGCTGGAAGAGCGCACGAAACTGAGCGAACGCCTCGCAACAGTAGGCGAGCTCTCATCGGAACTGGCGCATGAGCTGCGGAACCCCGTGGCCTCAATCCTGGGATGCGCCCAGATCCTCCAGCAGAACGAGCAGCCCAAGCCCCTCACACGCCGGGTGCTGACCATCCTCCAGCGGGAATCCGAGCGCGTCGGCGCAATCGTCTCCGACTTCCTGGACTTCTCGCGGCCCAGGCCCATGAAGATCCAGAGCCTCTGGCTCCCGGCCCTGATCGAAGAGGTCAAGGCCAGTTGGGAGACGGATGCGCGGAGCCAGGGACTGACGCTCTCCATCGAACCACCGCCGGAAGCCTGGATCCTGGGGGATCCAGTCTGCGTACACCAGGTGTTCACCAACCTCCTCAGCAATGCACGAAAATCCTTGGAGGGCGTCGCCCAACCCTCGATTCGCATCCAGTTCCAGAAATACGCCAAGAACTTTGAGGTGCTGGTCGCCGACAATGGCTGCGGAATGACCCCGGAGCAACTCCACAGCATCTTCGTCCCCTTCTCCAGCAGCTTCCGGGAAGGCACCGGACTCGGTATGAGCCTCGTCTTCCAGTTCATCCAGCGGATGGGCTGGGACATCCGCATCGAGAGCCGGGAGGGGGCTGGCACCACGGTGCATCTGCTCGTGCCGGAGGGTTCGGAGCCGGATCAGGGGCTTCCGCCCGCGTGAACTGCCCCTTGGAGAGCCGGTCCCGAACCGGCCGGAATGCCTTGCAGGTGGGGCCGGAAGCTGGCACATTTCACTTACTTCTGACCCGATCAGCCCTCGGATCACCCCAGGATCAGTCATGAACCGCAAACTCATCCGTCCCGACTTCACGGAAATCAAGGAGAAGCTCGGACGGACGCCCAAGCCCTCCGCGCCCCAGGAAAGTCCATCCGCCAACCAGCCGCCCATGGATCCGGCCACCGGCGCGGCGGTGAATCCCAATGCCGCCAGCGCCCCGCAGGGCCTGGGCAGCCCCCGGCGCAAGATCGCTCCCCCTGAGCAGACCAATGCCGAGAGCTTCTACTACCTAAAGCAGATGCAGGCCAAGACCCCGATGGTCATCGTCCTCCAGAACGACGAGAAGCTGCGGGGCATCATCGAGTGGTATGACAAGCACTGCCTCAAGATCAATCGCATCAAGGAGCCCAACCTGCTGGTGCCGAAGCACAACATCAAGTACATCTACAAACAGGAAGAGGAGCCCCGGATCCGTCGCAGCCGTCCCGGAAAGAAGGAAGAGACCGCCCCGGCGGACGTAGACATTCCTCTGTACGACTGAACCGAGCTCACCATGTCCCGTTGTCCATGCATCGTCATCACGTTGGGAGATCCCTGCGGCATCAGCCCGGAGCTCCTGCTCCGGACGCTGAGGGCGATCAACCGGTGGGCTTCCGTCATCGTGGTGGGCTCCAAGGCCGGCGTGGATCTGCTGGAGTCCGTCCCGGAGCGGAAGGTCCACTGGCGCTGGGGCAAGCCTGCCCTGCCGACCCCCACCGTCCCCGATGCCCGCGTATACGGACTCTGGACGAGCGACTCCCCGGACTGGACGAACTCGGAATCGGCCCTTCTCGGCTATGCCACCTGGATCGATCCGACTCCGACCGTGGGGAACCAGGACCTGGCCATCGGGGAGGCCTCGGCCGCCTCGGGGCGTTGTTCGGTGGAAGCCGTCCGAGTGGGCGCAAATCTGGTGATGACCGGGAAGGCGGATGCCCTGGTCACGCTTCCTCTCTCCAAGGCCGCCGCCCATCAAGCCGGATTCAACATTCCGGGACACACGGAGTACCTGCAGGAACTGGCGGGCTCGCCCATCACGCGCATGGCCTTCGTCAGCCCCAGCCTATCGGTGGTGTTGCATACGGTGCATCAGAGCCTCAGGTCCGTGGTCCACGACCTCACCGCCGACGCCGTTGCGGAGACCCTGATCTTTTCCGCCGACCGATTCATGCAGCTCACAGGCAAGCTGGACATCAAGGTGGCCCTGTGCGCCCTGAATCCGCACGCGGGGGAGAGCGGTGCCTTCGGCGACGAGGAGACGATCCTTTGCGAGGCGCTGGTCCAGGCGGAAGCCTCGTTCATGGAGTTCAGCACCGGAGCCAGCCCTTCTCCCTTCGCACATGTGGCGTCCCCCTTCGACCCCGGTCCTCTGCCGGAGGGATGGGACATCTTCCCCACCAAGCCACACCCCTTCTCTGTCCTCGGCGGGCAGCGGGATATCGAGGTCATCTCCAGGGGACCCGCCTTCGAGAAGCCCCCTGCCCGGCCGGCCCCCTTGTTCTTCGGTCCACTCCCGGCGGATACGCTCTTCCAGCGGGCAGCCAAGGGCGAGTTCGACCTCGTCGTCGCCCTCTACCACGACCAGGGCCTCATCCCCATCAAGGTCCTGGAGCCAAGCCGGGCCGTGAACCTGACGCTGGGGCTGCCCTTCATCCGCACCTCCCCTGACCACGGAACGGCGTTCGACAAGGCCGGACGTTGGCAGGCCGATCCCACCAACTTCCTGGAGGCCACAGCCCTGGCCATCCGACTCGCCGGGCGGGCCAAGCACGAGCCCTGGAAGGCGGATGCCTCCATCCCCGGGCTGGTGCGCTGAGCCGCTCGGGACATCGAAGACCATGCAACGAACCGTCCAGGGAGTTCCCATGTCCACTGTCGCCGTCATCCTCGCCGCCGGACAAGGGAAACAGATGAAGTCAGCCCTCCCGACGGCGTTGCATCCAATCCTGGGGGACCCGGCCCTCCTCTGGGTGCTCCGGACCCTGCCCCCTTCCGTCTCCGGAGCGGTGGTCGTCGTCCCCCCGGGCACGGGGCAGGTGACTCAGGCGCTGGATCATTGGACCCGACAAGGCCTTGTCCCCTGCCAGGCCACTCCTGTGGGTCAGAGCGCACCTCCCGAATCAGGGGATGCCGTGCGGGCCATGATCGCAGAACTGGATCGGCTCGAAGCGACGCGCGTTCTCATCCTCTATGGAGATGCCCCACTGCTGGAGTCGTCCACGGTGGAGCGCCTCGCCTCCTCACCGGCCATGGTACTTGCCCCGGACTCCCATGCTTTCACCGAGTCCAACCAGCTGGATCGGAACCTTGAAGGTACCCATCCCGCGACTACGGAGTGGGTTGCCTGCTGCCTGCCATGGAAGGAGCTCCGATCCGCCCTGGTGGAGCGGCAGGACGCCCCTGGCCAGGGCGAGTTCCCCCTCTCGGACGCGGTCACGACCATCACGGAGCGGATCCATGTGGCCGTGGAATACGGCGATCCCCAGGAACTCGCACGCATGGCCTCGAGGCTCGACCAGAGCCGGCTGCAGGCCCACGCCCGGAATCGGATCAACCGTCGCTGGATGGAAGAGGGTGTGACCTTCCTGGATCCGATTTCGACGGTGGTGGGCCCCCGAGTCGTTCTCGGAATGGATGTGCTGGTCGAGCCCATGGCCCGGCTCGAAGGGGATGTTCGCGTGGGCCAAGGCACACGCATCGGACAGGGCAGCGTGATCCGCGACAGCCTGATCGGCGCGGAAGTGGACATCCGCCCCTACTGCGTGGTGCAGCAGGCCGACGTGTCGCGTGGCGTGAAGCTGGGGCCGTTCGCCCACCTGCGGGAAGGCTCCGTCCTGGGCGAGAACGTCCACGTGGGGAACTTCGTGGAGACCAAGAAGGCCATCCTCCATGCAGGCGCCAAGGCCAACCATCTCAGCTATCTGGGCGACGCCGAAGTGGGTGAGCGCACCAACATCGGGGCCGGCTTCATCAGCTGCAACTACGACGGATTCAACAAGCACCGCACGGTGATCGGCAAAGATGTCTTCGTGGGCTCGGATGTGCAGCTGGTCGCTCCGGTATCGCTGGGAGACGGCGCGATCATTGGCGCGGGCAGCACCATCACGCGCGATGTCCCCGCCGATGCACTCGCCCTCACCCGCGCGCCACTCGTCGTGAAGGAAAGCGCCGCTGAGCGGCTGAGGGAGAAACTGCGGGCCAAGCGGGACCGCGGCTAGGTTAGAGTATAAACGTTCGATCCGCTCTTCCCTGGACCCGCATGCTCACAACTTTCCTTGACCACCTTGGCCACCGCGTCCTCAAGTTCCTGAACCAGACTGGGGATTTCGCGGTGATCTCCGGCCGCACCTTCGCTGCGATCTTCAAGCGGCCGTTCGATGGGGCGAACCTGATGCGGCAGTTCCTGGCCGTAGGTGTCAACTCCATCCCGGTGGTCATGCTGACGTCTTTGGCCGTGAGCATGGTGTTCGCGGTGCAGCTGGCCTATGGATTTCGGCAGTTCCAGGCGGAAGGCCTCGCAGCTCAGGTGGAAGGATTGGCGGTGGTGCGCGAGCTGGCTCCCGTCATCACGGGGCTCATGATGGCCGGCCGCGTGGGTTCGGCCATGGCGGCGGAGCTGGGCACCATGCAGGTCACCGAGCAGATCGACGCCCTGGAGTGCCTGGCTACGGATCCCATCCACTACCTCTTCGTGCCCCGGCTGCTGGCCTCCATGGTGATGCTGCCCCTCCTCACGGGTCTGGCCATCTATGTCGGGTTCTGGGGCGGCTACATCCTCCTCGTGGGTGTCGAAGGTCAGAGCGCCTTCGTCTATGCCAACGAGTTCTACAAGCTGCTGGCCTTCAAGGACGTTCGGATCGCGCTGTCGAAAGCCTTGGTATTCGGCCTCATCATCGCCCTGGTGGGCTGCTGGCGAGGCTACCGCACCCATGGGGGTGCCGAAGGCGTCGGCAATGCGCCCACCAGCAGCGTGGTCACCAGCAGCCTTTGGATCCTCATCTCCGACTTCTTCCTAACCAAATTGCTCCTGGTCTGAGGCACCCTTGGAACCCGTCATCGAAGTCGTGAACCTCTCCAAGGCCTTCGGTCCCAAGGTGGTCCTCTCCAATGTGAACCTCTCGGTGCAGGAGGGTGAAAGCCTCGCGGTCATGGGGGGCTCGGGTACGGGAAAGACCGTGCTCTTGCGCAACATCATGGGCCTGCTGAAACCGGATACGGGGCACGTGGCGGTGGGGGGGAAGATCGTCCAGCAGCTCGACCGGGAAGGCCTCTTCGAGGTGCGCCAGCAGATCGGCATGTGCTTCCAGATGGCGGCCCTCTTCGACTCCATGTCGGTCGAGGAGAACGTGGGCTTCGCCCTGACGCGCCACACCAGCATGACCAAGGCGGAGATCACGGACCGCGTGGACGAGTGCCTGACAATGGTGGGGCTCAAGGGCTGCCAGAAGCTGCGCACCTCGGAGCTCTCGGGCGGCATGAAGCGCCGTGTGGGTTTCGCCCGCGCCATCGCCCTCAAGCCGAAGATCCTGCTCTTCGATGAGCCCACCACAGGCCTGGACCCGGTGATGACCGACGTCATCGGCCGCGTCATCCTGGATCTCAAGCACGAGCTGGGGGTCACCACGATCACCATCACCCATGACCTGAAGAGCGCCTTCGAGATCGCCGACCGCATCGCCCTGCTCTTCCGGGGCGAGATCATCGCCTGCCAGAAGCCCGAGGACTTCAAGGTCAATCCCCACCCCGTCATCCAGCAGTTCCTGAGAGGCGATGCGGAGGGCCCCTTCCTCACGGATCCCCCGCCTCCCAAGCGGTCCTCGAACAAAGTCACCCATCATGTTGCCTGATCCAGGATTCCTGCCATGAAGCTAGAGACCAAAGTCGGTGCCTTCTTTCTCGGGACCATCGCCATCCTGGGGGTTCTGATCATCCGCACGGAGAAGCTGGATCTCTTCTCCAAGAAGACGAACCACGTCTACGCCATGGACTTCGCGCAGGCCGCCGGGCTCTCCCCCCAGAGCAAGGTCCGTGTGGCGGGCGTGCCCGTGGGGAACGTCCAGGAGATCAAGCTCAGCGAGGATGGGAAGGCCCGGGTGGTTATCGGACTGCCCCTGGACGTGCCGGTCTATTCGAACGCGACGGTACAGCTCACGTCCCTGGGCATCCTGGGAGAGAAATACGTCGATCTCAACCAGGGCACGCCCTCCAGCGGTCCCCTGCCCGAGAACAGCCTCATTCCCAGCCGCGAGGGCGTCAGCCTGGACAACCTCATGGAAACGCTGGCGGCCATCAGCAAGGACGTCAAGAGCATCACGGGCGCGTTCAACGAGTCCATCGGCGGCGAGCAGGGACGTGAGAAGCTCGACGAGATCGTGGACAACATCCGCGTGCTGACGGCCGAGTTCCGCGCCATGGCCCAGGAGAACCACGGAGCCATCAACGCGACGTTGGCGAACACGGAAGCCATCACCTCCGAGATCAAGGACCGCCTGCCCAGGTTGGCCCAGCAGTTCGAGGACCTGGGCCGCAACCTCAACGAGATGGTGATCGAGACGAAGCCCGAGATGAAGGGCATGATGACCGATGTCCGCAAGCTGGCCCAGAACTTCACGAGCACCTCGGAGAACCTCCGCGCCATCACGGAGAAGATCAACCGGGGCGAGGGCACCATCGGCAAGCTGCTCAACGACGAGACCACGGTCAAGAAGATCAACCAGGCCGTGGACAACGTGAACGACCTCATGGGCGGCATGCGGGACATGGAACTGCGCCTGGACATGGGCGCCGCCAGCTGGACCAAGCGCAACGATGCCCAGGTCGGTCTCGATATCGAACTGGCTCCCAGGAAGGACTACTGGTACGCCCTGGGGCTCCATTCCACGCCCGACGGCAAGATCTCGGAGCGCACGACGGTCGTGGAGCCTGTTCCGGGTTCTCCCACCACCACCAAGGAGCTCAAGACGGATCAGGCCTTCACCGTCTCCGCACAGTTCGCCAAGCGTCTGGGCGACCACTTCGTGGTCACCGCCGGTGTCGTGGAGAACAAGGGCGGCGTCGGTGCCGAGTACCGCGCCATGGAGGACCGCTTCCGGGTCGGCGCCCTGGCGTACGACTTCTCCAAGCGCGACGGCAAGCCCAATCCCCGCTACCGGCTGACCACCAGCTACCAGTTCTGGAAGGGGATGTACGCCCAGGCCGGCGTGCAGGACATCGCCAACCCGAAACTGAAAACGTTCTTCGTGGGTGGTGGCGTCCGCTGGAAGGACGAGGACATGAAGAGGCTCCTGGGCCTCTTGGGAAGTTCCGTAAAATAGGGTCATGGCGACCACCCTCCCCCCCTCCGGGAACCTCGGGACCTTCCTCCTGGTCCGCCGGGGGCTGCCGGTCCTGGGGAGCCTGGCAGGCCTGCTCTTTGCCCTCCTGGAACCCCACGGACGCGGCTGGTACCTGCTCCTCTGCATCGCCTGCGCGGCTGAAGTCTGGCCCACCTTCGCCACGGGGTCCAGCTACCTGAAAGGCCGCGCGGCCTCGGTGCGCTGGGACGGGTGGTGGGTGAAGGCCCTCCGGCCGCTGGCCCGCGCCCTGGGTCGGGAACAGGCCTGGATCCTTTCCTTCTGCGCCTGGAACAACCACCGCGTGCGGAGGGCCTTCGAGCAGACCCGGGCCCGGAGGGCCCTGGTGCTGCTGCCCCACTGCATCCAGGCGGCGAGCTGCAAGGCGGATGTCATCCAGGACCTGGGCAACTGCTTCGGCTGCGGACGGTGCCCGGCCGGAGATGTGCTGACGGGAATGCTGACCGGACGGTGGGACTGCCGGATCTCCAATCGCAGCCACAAGGCCTACCGGGAAGCCCGGGAGTTCAAACCGGACCTCATCGTGGCCGTGAGCTGCACGGACCGCCTCCTGAAAGGGCTGATCAAGCTGCCGGAGGTCCCCTGCTACGTGATCCCCTTGCAGCTCCCCTACGGCATGTGCGTCGACACCACCTTCAGCGTGCCGCACCTCGAGGCCGCCATGG
>CAYZND010000030.1:0-17181 GCA_964479495.1 uncultured Mesoterricola sp. | reverse complement strand
GTACTCCGCTAGAATCCCTTGAACAGCAATCCCAACAGGCCGTTCCGGCTTTTCTGAAAAGGACGAACCCATGGACAGACTCGAGGGCAAGGCCGTCATCGCCCAGGGCGGAGGCCCCACCGCGGTCATCAACCAGAGCCTGGTAGGCGTGGTTTTGGAGGCCCGGAAGTGCCCCTTCATCACCCATGTCTACGGCGCCCGCTTCGGTGTGCGGGGCATCCTCAAGGAGGACTTCGTCGACCTGGGGCAGACCACCACCCACAACCTCAACATGGTCGCCTCCACACCCTCCTCGGCCCTGGGCTCCACCCGTGACAAGCCGGATCAGGAGTACTGCCAGCGCATGGTGGAGGTCTTCCGCAAGCACAACGTGCGCTACTTTTTCTACATTGGCGGC
The DNA here is from genome assembly GCA_964479495.1 of uncultured Mesoterricola sp. Classification (GTDB taxonomy): domain Bacteria; phylum Acidobacteriota; class Holophagae; order Holophagales; family Holophagaceae; genus UBA1801. The sequence continues at coordinate 16,784 of CAYZND010000030.1, read as the reverse complement.
AACGACTCCGCCGAGACCTGCCGCATCGTCAGCGAATACGCTGCCTCCGTGAACTACGAGCTGCGGGTCGTGCACATCCCCAAGACCATCGACAACGACCTGCTCGTGACGGACCACTGCCCCGGCTTCGGTTCCGCCGCGCGGTTCGTGGTCTCCGCCTTCGCCTGTCTGGACCTGGACAACTACGCCATCCCCGGCGTGTTCCTGGGCGTGGTCATGGGCCGCCATGCGGGCTGGCTGACCGCCTCCTCCGTGTTCGCCCGCAAGATCGACCACGACGGGCCGCACCTCATCTATGTGCCTGAGCGCCCCTTCGACACCGAGCGCTTCCTGGCTGACGTGGATCGCGTGTACAGCCGGGAAGGCCGCTGCGTGGTGGCCCTGTCCGAGGGCGTCGTCGATGCCCACGGCCAGCCGGTCGTGATGAGTCTGCAGAAGGAGACGGAGCGGGACCCCTTCGGCAACGTGCAACTCTCGGGCCGCGGCACCCTGGGCGACGCCCTCTCCGACGAGATCAAGAACAAACTCAAGATCAAGCGCGTGCGCTGCGACACCTTCGGCTACCTGCAGCGCTCCTTCCTGGGCGTCATCTCGGAGCAGGACGCCAGCGAGGCCCGGGACGTGGGCGAGACCGCCGTGCACTTCACCCAGCGCGGCCTCGGCAGCGGCTCCGTGGCCATCCGCCGCACGGGCGACTACTCCGTGGACTACTTCATGACGCCCCTGGCCTCCGTCGCGGCCGGCACGAAGCTGCTGCCCCCTGAATACCTCAAAGGTGACAACAACATCTCCGAGGACTTCAAGGACTACGCCCGGCCGCTCATCGGGCAGATCCCCAACTTCGACCGGCTCATCGCGCCGCCGGTGAACAATCTTTAGGATTCCGCTCACAAGCCACGGGCCAGGAGGCAACTTCTGGCCCGTGGCCCATCTGGAAGTTAACGCTTCAGCAGCTCCCGGTAGTCCACCAGGGCGCCGTTCTCGAACGTATCCTCCTCGAGGTAGCGCACCAGAAGATCGGCCACGGCGGCGGGCGAGGCGAGCTTGCCCTCGTTCTTGAAGGCGATGAACTGCTCCAGCAGGGCGAAGTCCTCGGCAGGGGTGGCCCGGATCTCCTCCTGCATGCGCGTGTCCACAATGCCGGGGGCGAAGGAGAGCACCCGCACCGGGCGCGCCTGCCGGCTCTGCTCCTGGGCCAGGGCCCGCGTCGCCATGTCCAGGCCCGCCTTCGCGCTGCAGTAGACGCTCCAGCCGTCGATGGGCCGCTTGGCCGCGCCCGAGGAGATGTTCACCACCAGCTTCGGGCAGTCCAGGTCCTTCAGCGCGTGCAGGAAGGCGTTGGCGAGGAGCATGGGCGCGGTGAGGTTGAGCGCCACGTTCCGGGCCATGGCCTGGGGTTCCAGGCTGCCGATCCACTTGACGGGGGCGATGGCGCCCGCGTTGTTGATGAGCCAGGCCCGGTCGCTGCCGCGCCAGAGCGAGGGCGCGAACAGGGTCGGCAGGGAGGCCTCCACCTGGTCCAGGTCCGAGAGGTCCAGCGGGTGGAAGATGTGCTCGCCCGCCTTCGCCAGCCACTCCGGCTGGTTCCGGGAAACGCAGATGATGCGCTTTCCGGGAGCCGTGAGCCGCTCCACGATGGCCTGGCCGATGCCCCTGGATGCGCCTGTGATAAGAATGGTGTGCATGGTTGACCTCATGAAAAATGGGCCGGGAGGATCCCGGCCCATTGTGAGCGCGGAGGGGGTCTATGCCCAGGCGAATTCCGCGGTGAAGTGGCGCAGGAACTTCGTCTGCTTGGTGATTTTCACGCCCTTCACGAGGTGGGCGTTGGCCTTCACCTCGGCGATGGCCTCGGCGGCATAGTCGAAGTGGGACTGGGTGTACATCCGGCGGGGGAAGGCCAGGCGCACCAGCTCCATGGTGTGGTAGGTCTCGGTGCCGTCCTCCAGGCGCTTGCCGAACATGACGGAGCCGATCTCCACGCCGCGGATGCCGCCTTCCAGGTAGAGGGCGTTGCACAGCGACCAGGCCGGGTACTGGGACGGGGGCATGTTGGGCAGCACGCTCTTGGCGTCGATGTAGACGGCGTGGCCGCCCGTGGGCTTCACGAAGCCGATGCCCGCGGCTTCCAGCTTCTCGCCCAGGTATTCGGCGGTGCGCAGGCGGTAGCGGAGGTAGTCCTCATCCATGCCTTCCATGAGGCCCACGGCCAGGGCGTCCAGGTCACGGCCGGCCAGGCCGCCGTAGGTGGGGAAGCCCTCCCAGAGGATCAGCATTTCGCGCACGTTGTCCAGCCACTTATCGTCGCGCAGCACGATGAACCCGCCGATGTTCACCATGCCGTCCTTCTTGGCGCTCATGGTGGCGCCATCGGCGTAGGAGAACATCTCCTGCACGATCTCCTTGATGGTCTTGTTCTGGTAGCCCTCCTCGCGCATCTTGATGAACATGGCGTTCTCGGAAAAGCGGCAGACGTCCATGATGAGGGGCTTGCCGTACTTCTTCAGGAGCTGGGAATAGGCGCGGATGTTGGCCATGGAGACGGGCTGGCCGCCGCCGGTGTTGTTGGTGACCGTCATCATGCCGAAGGGGATGCGGTCGCCGTGCTTCTTGAGGGTGTCCTCCACGCGGGCCAGGTCGATGTTGCCCTTGAAGGGGTAGACCAGGGCGGGCTGGAGCCCTTCGGGGATCACCAGGTCCAGGGCCTCGACGCCCAGGAACTCGAAGTTGCCCCGGGTGGTGTCGAAGTGGCAGTTGTTGGGCACCAGGTCACCCTTCTTGCAGACAGCGGTGAAGAGCACCTTCTCGGCGGCGCGGCCCTGGTGGGTGGGGATGAAGTGCTTCATCCCGGTGATCTCTTCGATGACGGCCTGCAGGCGGAAGAAGCTGCGGGCGCCGGCATAGGACTCGTCGCCCTGCATGATGGCGGCCCACTGGTTGGCGCTCATGGCGCCGGTGCCGGAGTCCGTGAGCCAATCCAGGAGCACGTCCTCGGCGCGGAGGAGGAAGACGTTGAGCTTGGCGGCTTCCAGCAGCTTCTCGCGCTGGGCGCGGGTGGTGACGGTGATGGGCTCCACGGACTTGATGCGGAAGGGTTCGATGAGGGTCTTGGGCATGGCTACCTCGATGGGATTCAATCGGATGGGAAGGATGGATAGGTGAGAACGGGCGCCGAGAGGGCTTGCCTCGATGCGCTTCCGCCACGATACGTCTTCCCCTGGGTGGTCCCGAACTGGATCCATCAGGGCTGGAGCCTACCGTTGCCCTTCCACGCAGGCAGACCGGGCTTCATGCTCGGCCCGTCGCTGCTTCTTGCGGCACCCTGGGATCATCCAGACCTCGGCGATGCCCCTATCGTTTCAAACCTCAAGGGTGATTCCGGTCACGAAGCCAGCCCCATGGATGGACTCAGAGGTGAGCCCTCCTTAGTTCCTCGGAACGGTCCATGCGGCGGGCCTGGATGAACCGGTGGAGGGCATCCCGGACGAGATCGGTCATGGGGCTCAGCACGATGCCCAGCCGCATGGGAAGCGGTTCCCGCTCGACGGTCTCCGCGTGCCGTACCTCTCCACCGGTACGAATGCGCTCGCCGCCAGGCAGGGTCGTCTCGATCTGGACCTCGGTGCGGGGAGGAATGAATATCTTCTCCTCCAGCCCAAGCCCCATGCCCGTCTCCGTCAGGTTCAGGAGGTGGACCTGGAGCTTCCGTCCCTCATACTCGAGGATGGCATCCAAGGGGGGAAAGTCGGGGGTCGCCACCCGGACTTCGTGCCGGCGGTGGGTCTGGATGGCCTGGTGGGGCCAGGCGACCCGCAGCACGGGCGGGAACATGGTGTCGCCTTCCGCGAAGACGATGGGCTCCATGAGGGTCGTCCGGGCGCTGATGACCTCGTCCCCCAGGAGGATCGAGAGGATCACTTCGGTGCCGGAGGGGGGGAACTGCTCGCGGCGCTTGACCCCCATGAGCTGCAGGGCGCGTCCCGGCTCAATACCCCGGACCTGCAGGTCCCCGAGCATGCGTGGACTGCCCACGGCCCGGATGCTGGCATAGGCGCATTCCTGCTTCGCCTGGAAGAGGATCGATTCCAGCTGGTTGCCGCTCAGATCGTTCGTGTCGGTCATGGAGCCGTCCTTCAGTTCCCGTGGTAAAGCCGCTCGGCCAGGTTCGGATGGAGCCCCGCGGCGAGGATCGCCTTGGCGGCCCCGCTGTGGTCATAGGCCATGCGGTGGAGCTTCATGCGCTTGCGCTTGGCGTCGTAGCTGATGAAGGACAGCCTGGGATCCCGGTCCCGGGGCTGCCCCACAGACCCAGGGTTGACCAGGTACCGGCAACCATCCTGGACGGGATACCAGACGTCGGGCTCCAGGTGGATGCCGGCCAGGATCTGGGCCTTCTCGTCGAGCAGGTAGGCTCCTGGCAGGTGAGTATGCCCGTAGAAGCAGATCTGCGCCGAGAAACCGTCGAAGGCGTGCAGGGCGTCCCGGGGGTGCAGCAGATAGGCGTCCTCGTCCAGGGGGGAGCCGTGGGCGATCTGGTAGTCCTCACCGACCCAGAGCGGTCCCATGGGCAGTTCCTGCAGGAAGCGCAAGTGGTCCCGGCTCAGCTTCTCCCGGGTCCAGGCCGCGGCCATCCGGGCCGGTAAGCTGAAGCTGTCGTCCGCATTGGCGAAGGCGCTGGCCCGGTCGTGGTTTCCCCGCACCATGAATCTCGGTTTCAGGGGCTGGATGGCGTCCAGGACCTGGTTGGGCTGGGCCCCGTAGCCGACCAGGTCGCCCAGGAAGACAAAGCGGTCGATGGCCCTGCGGCGGGCGTATCTCAACACGACCCGGAGGGCGTGCAGGTTGGCGTGGATATCGGAAAGAATCAGGTCCATGGAGTGAGGGTTGCCCCAGTGTGGCACACCCGGGCGTCCCGCCGGACCGGGGAATGCGGCTCAGCACAATCCCGGGGTCGAACCGCAGATCCGCCACGACAAGCGGTGTTCACCTCAACGTCATCATGGACTGACCAGATGAAGCGCCAGGGTCTCCGCCAGCCGGCTTGCGCTACGTCCCAGTGGAAGCACCATGGCCGCCTCGCTCCAACGAGGCATGCGGCTGCGCCACCGATCCATAAAGGCCTTGCGCTCCTGGGCCAGGGGACGCCCCGGATCCCGGGCCACCCGGTCCCAGACCCGGCCCGGGTGCTCGGCGATCCAGAGGACGGCGTACCCTGATGCCCTGGCTGCTTCACGGATCGCTTCGCTCTCCCAGGCCCCACCTCCCAGGGCGAGCACGGCCGGAGACTGGAAGGCCCTGCAGGTGGCCTCGGTCTCCAGGCGACGGAACGCCGCCTCCCCGTCCTCGCTGAAGATCCTGGGGATCGACTTCCCGGCATGCAACGCAATGACCTCGTCCACGTCCTGGACCGGCAGCCCAAGCCGGCCCCCGAGTTTTTTGGCCAACGTGGACTTGCCGCAACCGCTGCCTCCCACGAGCGCCACGCCCTGCCCCCTCCGGAAGGGCGGCCGGATCGACCAACGCAGACATTGGGCCTGCCAGAGAAAGTCGGAGGAGGAATCAAGACCGGCCATGCCCGCAGTGACCCACAGCGAGGCCGCTCCTGCCCGGAAGCCTGACTCCAGTGCTTTCTGACGCGGTTCGATGGCGTCCAAGGGAGCCACTCCCGCAGGGTCGTCCACGAAAGGGGGTTCCCAAAGTGAGAGACCCTCCCGCTGGGCACGGTCCGCAAGGTCTGGATGACCTTGGACGCCTACGAACGGCCAGCCACCATTCTCCATCGATGCCAAGAGCGAAGCCCTCAGCTCCTGCCAGAGGGACTCACGCTCCAAAGCCTCTCCTTGCACCTGGATAACGGGATATCCAACATCCCCCAGCCGGCACACCTGCTCTGAAAGCCGCATCCCGGAGCCAGCAGTGATCAGGGGCATGAGTGGAGGCAGGTTCAGCACGCGGACACGCTCAAACAACCGACAGAAACTTGATGGTCACTTCCCATTTCATGCGATCGCTTCCTCCAGGTCGAACTGGAGCTTGACCAGTTTCGCGTAGTGACCACCCTGATCCATGAGCATCGCATGGGAGCCGCGTTCCACGAGCCGACCTTGGTCCAGGACCCAGATCTCGTCCGCATCCTTGATGGTGCTGAGCCGATGGGCGATGGTGAACGTGGTCAGCCGGTGGCTGACCCGCTCGATCACGCGCTGGATCTTGTGCTCCGTCTCGCTGTCGATGTTCGCCGTGGCTTCGTCCAGCAGCAGGATCCGGGGTTCCTCGTAGAGCATCCGTGCGAAGGCCACCAGCTGGCGCTCGCCGGCGGAGAGCTTCTGGCCCCGCTCGCCCACCTGGGTCTGGAGGCCCATGGGCAGACGGTCCACCAGGTCCTGCAGCTGGCTCTGGTCCAGGGCCGTCCTCAGGCGATCAGGGTTTTGGGGGCGCCCCAGCGTGATGTTCTCCTCCAGGGTCCCCGAAAAGATGAAGACATCCTGCAGCACGAGGCCGAAGAGACCCCGCAGCTCCTTGAGCCTCAGTCGCTTGAGGTCCCGGCCGTCGATGGTGATGCTGCCCTCGGTCACATCATAGAAGCGCATCAGCAGGTTGATGAGCGTGCTCTTGCCGGCCCCCGTGTGCCCCACCACGGCGATGCGCTTCCCTTTGGGGATCTCGCCGGAGATGCGCCGGAGCACCATCCGGCCCCCTTCGTCGTACGCGAAGGAGGCCTCCTTGAACTGGATGCCATGCTCAAAGCTCGGTGCCACCGCGCCGGGGGCTTCGCGGATCTGGTCCTCGTTGTCCAGAAGCTTGAAGATGCGCTCGCTGGACGCCATGGCAGTCTGCATGACGTTGTAGCGTTCGGCCAGCTCCCGGATGGGCCGGAAGAACCGGCTGGACTGCTGGATGAACGCCAGCAGCAGGCCCAGCGTCAGGGCCCCCGCCTGGAGCTTGAAACCTGCGTAGAGAATCAACGCCGCCAGCGTGGCGGAGGTGATGAACTCCACCACGGGAAAGAACACCGCATAGGCGAGGATGGTGCGGAGGAAGGCGTCGAGGTACGTCTGATTCAGATCGCGGAACAGCCCCCGGCTCCGGGCCTCCTGTCCGTTCATCTGCAGCAGGCTCATCCCCGAGAGCTGCTCCTGGAGAAAGGCCTGGATGGCGGCATAGCGGCCCTGGGTCTCGCGAAAGGCTTCGCTGGCGTGACGTCGGAAGAGCTCCGTGGCCACCAGCAGGAAGGGCAGGATGCCGAGGGCCAAGGTCGCCAGCCCGGGGTGCTTCAGGTACATCCAGACCACGATGGCCACAAGCGAGAGCGCATCCCCGACAATGGCCACGAACCCGGAGGAGAACATCTCGTTGAGGTTCTGGACATCGCTGATCACGCGGGTCATGAGCCGCCCCACGGGGTTGCGGTGGAAGAAGTGGGTGGAACGTCCCATGAGGTGCGCGAAGAGCTGCATACGCAGATCGAGCATGGCCCGCTGCCCCACCCAGGCGAGGAGGGCATAGCGAACGAAGGAGACGGCGAAGCCCAGCAGCAGGAGCCCGAAGAAGGCGGCGATCAGGGGGCCTGCGCCCCGGAGGCTCCCGGTGGCCAGGTGATGGTCGATGAGACGAAGGGTGAACTCGGAGGGCATGACCTCCAGGAAGGCGCCCGCCCCCATCAGCACCAGCAGCGCCAGGAGGCTCGCCCAGTAGGGCTTCAGGTAGCCCACCAGCCGCGCCAGGAGCGCGTGCCGCATCGGTCGGGAGTCCACATGGTCGCTTTGAAAGAAGGTGCTGGAGGCGTCCGCCATGGACCCATTGTGGCATCATGGGGCATCCGCCCGCGCGGACCTATTGCAGAACCAGGGGGACCGCCCCCGCTATCCGAGGAAACGAATCCAATGCGATGCGCCGTATTCATCGACGGTAACAACATCTTCCACTCCGCCCGCCAGCTGGGCTTCGAGGTGGACTATTCCAAGCTCCTTTCCCTGCTCGTGGGCCGCGACCGGGAGCTCCTGCGCGCCTTCTTCTACACGGGCGTGGACGAGACCGCGGACCGCCAGCGGGGCTTCCTCCACTGGATGCGCCGGAACGGGTTCCGGGTCGTCCAGAAGCCGGTGAAGCTCGACCGGGACGGCAGCCGCAAGGCCCGCCTGGAGGTGGAGATCGCCACCGACATGCTGTCCTACGCGGAGAAGGTGGACCTGGTCATCCTGGTGAGCGGAGACGAGGACTTCGCCTATCCCCTCCAGGCCCTCGCCCAGAAAGGGGTCCGGGTCGAAGTGGCCGGGTTCCGCAGCGCCATGGCCAACAAGGTGATGGACGCCGCCGACCGCTACATCGAGCTGGATCAGCTCACCGAGCGCTTCCGCAAGGAAGCCGGTGGTGACGACGATGACGAGTTCCGGGAGCGCCTGTGACCGCAGCCACCGACTCACGCCTGCCTCTGCCCGAAGGCTTCGCCACCGAGATCCTCGTCCAGGAGCACCTGGAAGGACGCCTGCTTCCGGACGGCAAGTGGGTCCTGATCGGCGACGAGAATGTCCGTTCCCACTGGAGCGAACATCAGCTCCCCGAGCCGGAGGGAACCCTGTGGGTACCCACCAGCGAGGCCTCGAAACGACTCGAGACCATCACGCCATGGCTGGAATCGTGGGCCGCCCTCCCCCTGCACCGAGATGCGACCATCGTCGCCGTGGGCGGCGGCGTGCTCACGGACATGGCGGGGCTTGCCGCGGCCCTTTTCCTGCGCGGCGTGACCTGGCACTGCTGGCCCACAACGCTGCTGTCGCAGGTGGACGCGGGACTGGGCGGCAAGACGGCCGTGAACCTGCCCTCCGGAAAGAACCTGGCCGGCGCCTTCCACCCACCCCAGCGCATGGTCGTCTGCACGGATTTCCTTGCCACACTCTCTCCGCGCCACCGGGAGGCCGGCGGCTGGGAGCTCTTCAAGCATGCCCTCATCGAAGGCGACCTGAACTGGGCCGAGGATCTCCTGGCGAAGCCGACCCCCAGCCTTGGTGACCTCAAGCGCTCGCTGCTCCAGAAGGCCGGGGTCGTGCATCGGGATCTCCGGGAGCAGGGGGAGCGCAAGCTCCTCAACCTGGGGCACACGCTGGGTCATGCTCTGGAGTCCGCCTCGGATTTCGCACTGCTGCATGGCGAGGCCGTGGGGCTCGGGACGCTGGCGGCCTGCCTGCTGAGCGAACAGCAGGGCCTTCAGCCTTTCCCGGAGTCCTTCCTGCACCGTTTCGCGGCCCGGCTCAAGCCTCTGGCCGGCCTCGTGCCCGCCTGGGAACGCTGCCGTCCGATCCTCACCCGGGATAAAAAAGCTGTGACCGAGGCCCAGGCCGGCAGCGGATCGACGATACACTGCGTATTGCCGGTTCCCGGGCAGCATGCCGTCCTGCGTCCCCTGCCCCCGGATGTGTGGGCAACCGCCCATGCACGGCTGCAGGACCTGCTCGCTTGATACCTGGATCTCACTGCCCATGTTGAAAAACCATCCCACGCGCGCGCTCCTGATCGGCTTCGGACTTGGGGTGGCGGCCCAGGCGCAGGAGGACCCGCGGGCCTTGATGCTCCACGCCCGGGCTTTGCAGCAGCGCGGCGAAGGAACCGACTCCGTCTCCGCCGCGTCCCTGTACCGGAAGGTCATCGCCCTGGAGCCGCGCAGTGCAGAGGCGCACCTGAGGCTTTCGGAAGCCCTGGCCGAGTCGGGCGACTTGGAAGGCGCCCTGGCGCCGGCCCTCAAGGCGACGGAGCTGAACCCCCGCAGCGGCGAAGCCTGGGTCCACCTGGGCCTGCTGCAGGCCCAGCGCGCCCAGACTCAGCCACTGGCCCGCAGCGAAACCCGGCGTGCCTTCGAGGAGGCCTCCCGGCTGTTGCCGGCGGATCCGGAAGTCTGGTACCGACTCGCGCAGGTCAGCCAGATCCTGGGAGACCAGGAAGGCGCCCTGAAGGCCTGGATGGCCCTGGGCCGCCTCCATCCGACCGGCTGGATCGCCGAGCGTCCCCTCGAGGCCATGGCCTGGGAGAATGCTGCGGTCCTCGCCGGGAACCTGGACCGATACGAGCTGCGACGGGAGGCCATCATGGCCCTGGCCGAACAGCCCGCGCCCTCCCAGCGTCACCTCCGGATGCTCGAGGACCTGGCCCGGGAACAGGCGGACAAGGGCTACCTGGGGCACGCGGAGGAGAGCTTCCTCATGCTCGGTCAGCACTTCCCGAAGGAGTCCGCCATCTGGGAGAACGTTTCCCATATCCAGATGCAGACCGGCCGGTTCGAGGAGGCCCTCCAGTCCTTCCGCCAAGCGGGAGCCCTCAAGCCATCGGCGCGCTTCACCTACTTCCAGGGCATCTGCCTCATGAACCTGGGCAGCCTCCAGGAGGCCGAGCAGCTTTGGCGGAACCTGGCCGCTTTAGAGAGCAGCGACGACTACACCGCGGAGATGAAGCAGAACGCCCGCTTCTTTCTCGCCGCGTCGGTGCTCCTGCTGGGCCGGCCCGAGGAGGCCATCAGCCTCATCCAGAGCTGGCCGGGCTCCCAAAGCAAAGCCGAGCTGGCCTCCCTTCGGGCTGGAGCGCTCATCCAGACCAAGGCCTGGAAAGCGGCGCGCATCACCCTGGAAGACGGCATGAAGCGCTGGCCTGAGCATGGCCTGTTCGAGGCGGCCCGGTCCCTGCCGCCAAACCTGCTGAAAGAGTCGATGCTGTCGCGGAAACAGACGCAGCAGGCCCTCGCTCAGCTCGACCTGGAGGCCATGGCGTCTCTCTGGGCCGAATTCCACCAGTGGAAGCGCTGCCTGGAGATGGTCCTGCGCTCCCGCGCCATGGGACGGGCCCCGCGGCTTGACCTGCTGATGCTGCAGTCCAACGCCCTCGATCAGCTCGGGCGATCCCGGGAAGCCATCGGGGTGCTCCGGGAGGCGCAGAAGCTGAACCCCACCTACCCCATGCTCCAGAACAACCTGGGCTACCTGATCCTGGAGAACGGCGGCGACCTGGAGGAAGCCAGTGGGCTCATCCGATCCGCCATGGATCAGGACCCCAAGAACGGCTCCACGGTGGACAGCTGGGGCTGGGTCCTTTTCAGGCAGGGAAAGGTCAAGGAGGCCGAAGAGGCCCTGCGCAAGGCCGTGGAGCTCACACCCTACAGCCCGGAGATCCGCAAGCACCTCGGCGAGGTCCTGCTGGAGCTGAACCGGCCCCAGGAGGCCCTGGAGCAGTGGGAGCGTGCCTTGGCCTACGCCTTCCCCCAGCGCAAGGAGCTGGAGGAGAAGGTCCAGAAACTGCGCACGGAGCTCGCCAAGAAACAGACCGCGAGCGCTCCGGCCTCTGATGCACCGCCTTCCGGCGCGGAAGAGGTCCCCAGCGACGAGGACACCCAATGACGTTTTCTGTTCTTTGTTTGACTGCCCAGTTGCTCGTCGCCCAGACACCCTCGGCCGCGCCGACCGCCGCGGTGCCGGTGCACAGTGCCGCCGCGACCCCCCTGGCCCCCCGCAAGGAGACCCTTCGCGCCCAGTACGCCTGGGGGTACTCGGGCATGGAAGGCGAGGGTCAAGGCACCCTCAGCATCAAGCTCGAGACGGGCTCCGGCAAGGTCGTGATGGAACTGCACGGCCTGGGCGAGCGCCTGGTGTTCCTCGAGGGCGACAAGGGCACGGGCTACCGCATCCAGATTCCTCGCCGGGAGCTGGATCTCAAGGCCGCCTCCTTCGGTGAGCTGCCCCTGCCCTTCCTGCCCCAGCTCGGAAGTTCGGAGAACCTGTACAAGCTCTTGACCGAGGGCAGCGGCCCCGGTGTGAAGATCACCAAGCGGGACGGAAAGGGGCCCGTGAAGCTCCGCTACTCGGGCCAGGATGAGCGGGGGAAGGACGTGCTCGTCTGGCTGACACGGACCCGATGGGAGCAGGAATCCACCCCCATGGAGTGAACGCAGGACTTCAGAGAGGACGCTCATGGCCTACATCGAATCCCGCTTCGAGAACCACATCGGCACGATCACCATGAGCCACGCCGAGCACCGCAATGCGCTCAGCGAGACCCTCATCAACGAGATGATCCAGGCCTTCGAGACCATGAAGGAAGCCAAGGCCCGGGTGATCATCCTGAGGGCCCATCCAGGCGCCAAGGTCTGGTCCGCGGGGCATGACGTGAAGGAACTCCCCACACCGGGCCGGGATCCGCTCGGGTACGAAGACTCCCTGGTCCGCGTGCTGCGGACCGTGCAGTACCTCACCATCCCGGTCATCGCCATGATCGACGGCAGCGTCTGGGGTGGCGCCTGCGACCTGGCCTTCACCTGCGACATCCTCATCGGAAGCCCCGCAGCCCAGTTCACGATGACGCCCGCGAAGCTCGGCGTTCCCTACAATGCCTCGGGCCTGCTGCGCTTCATGAACATCCTTGGGGTGAACGCCGCCAAGGAGATGTTCTTTACGGCCCAGCCCATTCCCTCCGAGCATGCCTACCGGCTCGGCATCCTCAACCACCTGGTGCCGGCAGAGTCCCTGGAGTCGTTCACCTACGACCTGGCGGAGAAGATCTCCCGCAACAGCCCCCTCTCCATCGCCGCCATGAAGGAGTCCTTCCGGCTCCTGGCCAACGCCTCCCCGCTGACGCCCAACATGTTCGAGCGCATCCAGGGCCTCCGGCGCAAGGTCTACGACAGCAACGACTACCGGGAGGGCATCCAGTCCTTCCTCGAGAAGCGACCGCCGGTCTTCAAGGGCGAGTGATCACCTCACGGCCACCAGCACCAATCGGTTCGCTGCGGCGCCGTACGGAGACCCAAGGAAATCCCCGAAGATGCGGATGTCCCGGAAACCGGCTTCCAGGAACCTGGCCTTCAGCTCCGCCGCGGAATAGATCCAGTGGGTGAAGACATGGTCGGTGGCCCGGCCATCCCGGATGACCGTCCAGGTGTTGCGGACCCGGGTCCAGTCGTCGATGACCTGGTTGCGCTGGATGAGCAGCGAGCTATCGGGCAGCTCCCGGGACATCGTCTCCTGGCGGATGCGGGCGAGCACCTCCTTGCCCATGACATCCATGACGAGGGTTCCGCCCAGACGAAGACTCGCCCGGAGGTTCTTCAGCACCTGCAGATCCTCCTGCGGATCCTCGAAGTAGCCGAAGCTCGTGAAGAGGTTGATGACCAGGTCGAAAGCCTCCTCGCGCCGGAATGCCCTCATATCCTGCTGGACCCACTCGATGCCTGCCACCCCCTGGGCCCGCTCCTGGGCCTTCCGGAGAAGGAAGGAGCTCCGGTCCACGGCCGTCACCTGGAAGCCGCGCCGGGCCAAGGCCACCGTGTGACGGCCGGGACCACAGCAAAGATCCAGAGCCTGCCGCCCTTCGACCTCGATCACCTGGAGGAGCTGCTCGATCTCCTGCTCGGCGATGTCCATCCGCTGCTCGCTGAACATGGCCGGATAGAGGCCTTCCCAGAGGGACTCATCGGCGAACCAGTCGGTCATCGCCTCACTCCAGTCGCAGGCTCAGGTCCGCGGCCGGAGCACTGTGGGTCAGGGCGCCGACACTGAGGAAGTCCACGCCCGTCTCGGCCACCCCCCGGGCCCGCTCCAGCGACAGGTTCCCGCTGGCCTCCAGGAACAGCTTCCGCCCCGAGGCGTTCCGCATCGCCACGGCCTGCCGCATCAGGTCGTTGGTCATGTTGTCCAGCAGCACGCCGTCCACGTCTGGAATCCCGAGGCACTCCTGAAGCTGTGCGAGCGTCTCCGCTTCCACTTCGATCTTGACCAGGTTCGGCGAGACCCGCCGGGCGGATTCCACCGCGGGCCGGATCCCGCCGGCTGCGGCGATGTGATTCTCCTTCAGCAGCACACCGTCCCCCAGGGTCAGGCGATGGTTGAAGCCTCCCCCGCACCGCACGGCATACTTCTCCAGCACCTTGAGCCCCGGCGTCGTCTTGCGGGTATCGAGGACCCGAGCCCCGGTGCCTTCGATGGCGTCGACGAACGCCCGCGTGAGCGTGGCGGTGCCGCTGAGCCGCTGAAGCAGGTTCAGCATCACCCGCTCCGCCATGAGGATGGCGCGGCTCGAACCTTCGACGATCAGAACCTCCTGCTTGGGCTGCACCCGGTCGCCATCCGGCACGAGGGTCTGGACGCGCAGCGCCGGGTCCACGGCCCGGAACACCTCGATGGCCACGGGAAGCCCGGCCACCACGAGCGGGGCCTTGGCCACGACCCGAGCGGCCATGGCACGATCCGGTACGGAAGCCGTGGTCCAGTCCTGCGTGCCCCAGTCCTCCCGGAGATAGGCGCGCAGAGCGTCGATGTAGGTCAGGGGATGGGGAGCGTTGTGCATGATCCGTCACCTTCTTCCATAACAATGAACGAAATGCGCTGGGGATGCCACGCACCCCGGATGCGAAGCATCCTCCCGACCTGATACCCCGTTATTTCCCTGGAGCCGGTCGGCTACAATCGTCCTGCGACTCGCATTACACCCGGAGGTGCCCGCTGCCCCTGCTGGGCTTCAAGCCCTGTCCCGCCATCAGGCTTGGCCTCCTGATCCTGATGCTCCTCTTCGGACCCGCCGCGGCTCTGGCGGGCGATCAACCCGTTGTCGTGGGCATCAATCTCGATTTCCCGCCGTACGAGTACGTGGACAAGGCGGGTCAGCCCGGGGGATTCGACGTGGAGCTGCTCCAGCAGGCCGCCCAGGCCACGGATCTCAAGATCCGCTTCCAGCCGGGCCCCTGGGACCGGATCAGGGGCGATCTGGAGGCCGGGCGCATCGACATGCTCGCGGGGATGCTGAAATCCCCGGAGCGGGAGCGGTATGCGGACTTCTCCTCGCCCACCTTGATGGTCTTCTACGGCATCTTCGTAAGGACGGACACGCCTGGCGTGGCAAGCCTCGAGGACCTGAAGGGCCGCAAGGTGCTCGTCGAGAACGGCAGCCAGATGCACGAGCACCTGAAGTCCATCGGGTTCGGCGCCGAAGCGGTGCCGGTTGAATCGGAGCCCACCGCGCTGAAGCTCCTCGCCCGCGGTGAAAGCGATGCCGCCATCCTGCCCCTGCTCACGGGGGCCATGCAGATGCGCGATGCGAGGATCACCAATGTGCGCCGGGTCGGAGGCGCCATCTACTCGCGGGAGCTCTGCTTCGCTGTGACGAAGGACAGCCATGCCTTGCTCGAGCGGCTGAACACCGGCCTCGCGATCCTCAACCAGAACGGCGGATATGCCCGGCTCTACAAGCGGTGGTTTGGCGACCTTGAGGCGGGCCAGGACACGCTGTTCTCCATCCTCCGCCGCTCTCTCTGGGTCCTGCTGCCCCTGCTCGCCATCGCCCTGGCAGCCATGGGGTGGACCTGGTTCCTGCGCCGGCAGGTGCTCTCCAGGACCCACGAGCTGCGCCTCCTGAATCGCTCCCTGCGCGAGAAGGAGCGGTTCCTCCAGGCCATCGTGGACAACCTGCCTGTGGCCGTCTTCGGGAAGGATCCCCGGGACCGCTTCGTCTACAAGGTGTGGAACAAGCGCTGCGAATCGCTCTTCGGCCTTTCCGCCGAGGAGGTCCTGGGCCGCTCGGACGAGGATTTGGAGTCGGCGGAGGCGGCCGCCCAGTTCCGGAAGACGGACCTCGCCTGCATCCAGCAGCGCAGCCGGATCGACCTGCCCGACGATTTCTTCCATACCCGCGACAACCAGATCGTCCTGCAGCACACCGTGAAAGTGCCCATCTTCGACGAAGAGGGCGTGCCGTGGATGGTGCTTGCCATCGCCGAGGACGTCACCCTGAGACGCCGCACGGAAGCGGCCCTCCTGCGAAGCCAGGCGAACCTTGCGGAAGCCCAGCGCATCACCCACCTCGGCAGCTGGGAGTGGGATCCACACTCAAGACATACCCACTGGTCAGAGGAGCTCTATCGGATCCTGGACCTGAACCCCCAGATGAACCAGCCGTCCCTGAAGCGGGTCCTGCGGCTGTCCCACCCGGAGGATCGCCCCTCCCTGCTGGCCTTCGTGCGGACTTGCCTGCGTGAGAAGCGGCCCGGTTCCCTGGACCACCGCCTGATGCTGCCCCAGAAGGGCATGCGTCACCTGCACACGACCCTGGAGATCCGGCTGGGCGACGAAGGTCACCTCGCGCAGATCCTCGGGACCACCCAGGATGTGACCGAGCGGCGGCACGCGGAAGAAGCCCTGCGCCAAGCCCAGAAGCTGGAGGGCCTCGGCGTGCTGGCCGGGGGGATCGCCCATGATTTCAACAACCTGCTCACGGCCATCATGGCCAACCTCAACCTGGCCCAGATGACCCTCCCCGAGGAGGCCAAGGCCGCCCGCTACCTGCAGAGCGTGGAGTCGACGGTCGTCCGCGCCGCGGACCTGACGCGCCAGATGCTGGCCTACAGTGGCCGGGGAGCCTTCGTCATCCAGTCCCTGGACCTCAACCAGGTGGCCGAAGAGATCACGCAGCTGCTGCGCGCCAGCATCCCCAAGAAGGTGGAGATCCGATTCGGTCTCCAGCCAGGTCTTCCCGCCGTGGAGGCCGATATTGCGCAGATCCAGCAGGTGATCATGAACCTGGTCACCAATGCGGCGGAAGCCATCGGGGACCAGGAGGGCACGATCACGCTGACCACGGGAACCTGGGAACTGGATCGGGCGGTCATCCAGCGCGACTTCCCGGGCCAGGAGCTCCGCCCGGGAGCCTTCGTGGTCCTGGAGGTGAGCGACACCGGCTGCGGCATGGACGACCATACCCGGGATCATCTGTTCGAACCCTTCTTCACAACCAAGTTCTCGGGCCGTGGACTGGGACTG
>CAYZND010000029.1:0-17370 GCA_964479495.1 uncultured Mesoterricola sp. | reverse complement strand
GCGCTTCTCGGTCTGGTACTCCACGTGAGCCGTGTTGATCGTGATCCCACGGGCCTTCTCTTCGGGCGCGGAGTCGATCTGATCGTAGCTCTTCGTGGTTCCGCCGAACTTCTTGGCCAGGATGAAGGTGATGGCAGCGGTAAGGGTGGTCTTGCCGTGGTCCACGTGGCCAATGGTGCCGATGTTTACGTGGGGCTTGGAACGATCAAATTTCTCTTTGGCCACAGGTGCCTCCTGAAAGAGTGAGAGTGTGTAGAAACAGTGGATTTCGAAGTGGAGCCCAAAGCCGGGATTGAACCGGCGACCTCGTCCTTACCAAGGACGCGCTCTGCCACTGAGCTATTTGGGCTTTGATACCACGCGAGATGTCGCGCTCCGCGTGGATTGGAGCGGGAAACGGGGTTCGAACCCGCGACATTCAGCTTGGAAGGCTGACGCTCTACCAACTGAGCTATTCCCGCGTGATCAACCAGCCTTCCTCGAAAGGACTGGCGTATGGTGCCGAGAGAAGGATTCGAACCTCCGTAACGCAGTGCGTGGCAGATTTACAGTCTGCTGCCATTAACCACTCGGCCATCTCGGCAAGAACTATTGCATTTTCAACCCGCCAGCAGGGCCCCGAAAGGCAAAGCTTTCCTGATAGGCGAACCCGAAAGGTAACACGCTCCCCGGAAGACCACAACCGGAAATATCAACGGCTGCCCTCTTGCCGCTGGGCGAGCACCCGGAAGAGCATGACCGCGGCAGCGGCAGAGACATTGAGGCTCTCGATCCCGCCCGGCATCGGAATCCGGAGCAGCGCATCGCAACGCTCGGCGATCTTCTGGTGGAGTCCTTCGCCTTCAGAGCCCAGCACCAGGACGGTGGGACGGTCGAAGGGCTCCTTCAGGTAGTCTGAGCTGGAAGGCCCTGCCGCGAGGCCATAGATCCAGAAGCCCATGGTCTTCAGGTCATCCAGCGCGCGCCCCAGGTTCACCACCCGGACCAGTGGCACGCGCCCCGCCGTCCCCGCGCTGGAGCGCACGACGGTCTCGTTCACCTGGGCCGAGCGCCGTTCCGGAAAGAGGACGGCATCCACTCCAGCACCCGCGGCACTGCGAAGGATGGCTCCGAAGTTATGGGGGTCGGTCACGCCATCCAGCGCCAGCACCAGGCCTGCATTCGAGCGTTCACGAAGCCTTGCCTCCACCTCTTCCAGAGTGCTGAAGGCCAGGGCCTCCCCTTCTCCGACCACCCCTTGATGCCGCTGCCCTTGCGCGCGGCGATCCAGACTGTCCATGGGTTCGCGATGGATCACGACCCCCCGTTCCCGGGCGTCCCCACGTAGCTTGGCGCTGCGCTCCCACGCGGAGGGAGCGATGCGGAGCACATGCAGCTCCCCACGCTCCAGGGCTTCTTCGCAGGCATGAGGTCCCAGGTATCGCACGTCGTTCAAGCCTCAACTCCGGACCGGAACGCGGCCCGCGGATCCGTCCAGCATGGCGGGATGCCTTCCAAACACCAAGGGCGTACTTGCCTCAATGGGTATCGGCGCGGTCGATCCATTGACAGAGTGGACGGGGTGCCCCTTGCAGAGGAGGCATGTTGCTGATATCAAGTCCTACATTTTGTCAAATCGAGACACCTTGCATATGACCTCGTGTCAGACTCTCCGGACCAAACTTTTGAGGTGACCCTTGAACGAGAACATCGCGCTGAATCCGAACAAGATCGTGAAGGCCCTGGGCAAACCGGCCGATGAGTTCACGAAGAAGGACATCATCCGGTTCATCGAGAGCAACGGCATCCGGATGCTCAACTTCCGCTACGTCGGTGGGGATGGCCGCCTGAAGAAGCTCAACTTCGTCATCAACAGCCGCGCCCACCTGGACCGCGTACTGTCCATGGGTGAGCGCGTGGATGGCTCCAGCCTCTTCTCCTTCGTGGGCGCGGATTCCAGTGACCTCTACGTGGTGCCCCGCTACAAGACGGCCTTCGTGAATCCCTTCGCGGATGTCCCCACCATCGACATCATCTGTTCCTACTACGATGTCCACGGCAACCCGCTGGAAAGCTCACCCGAGAACATCCTGCGCAAGGCCAGCCGGCAGCTCAAGGAACGGACCGGGCTGGAGATGCAGGCCCTGGGCGAGCTCGAATACTACCTCTTCTCCGAGGTGGACCGCATCTACCCCATCACGGAGCAGAAGGGCTACCACGAGTCCCACCCCTTCTCGAAGTGGGGCCTGGTGCGGCGTGAGGCCATGAGTGTCATCAGCGAGATGGGCGGCATGATCAAGTACGGCCATGCCGAGGTGGGGAACATCATCAGCGGCGACCTGGAAATGGTGCAGCACGAGATCGAATTCCTTCCGGTGCCCATCGAGGACGCCGCGGACCAGATCGTGACCGCAAAGTGGGCCCTCCGCGAGGTCGCCTACAAACACGGGCTGGAAGTGAGCTTCGCTCCCAAGATCATCGTCGGCCATGCCGGCAGCGGCATGCACGTCCACACCCGCTTCATGAAGGACGGGGTGAATGTCATGGCGGACGAGAAGGGACTCACGGAAACGGCCCGCAAGGTCATCGCCGGCTACCTCATGAGCGCGGAATCCCTGACCGCCTTCGGGAACACGGTGCCCACCTCCTTCCTGCGCCTCGTGCCGCACCAGGAGGCTCCGACAAGCATCTGCTGGGGCGACCGCAACCGCTCCGTGCTCGTCCGCGTCCCTCTGGGCTGGATCGGTGTGGGGGACCGGATGGTCCGGGATGCCAACCCCAGGGAGCCACAGGAAGACATCCCGTCCATGGAGAACAACCAGACCGTCGAGCTGCGCAGCCCGGACGGCTCCGCCAATGCGCACCTGCTGCTTGCGGGCATGGCCGTCGCGGCCCGGTTCGGCCTCGAACACCCAGACGCTCTCCGGATCGCCGAAGAACTATACGTCAAGGCCGATGCCCACAAGCGGTCGGACCTCAAACAGCTGCCGGCCTCCTGCTTCGAGTCCGCCGAGTGTCTCAAGCGGGACCGTGCCCGCTATGAGGAGGGGAATGTGTTCCCTGTCGGCCTCATCGACTCCCTCACCAAGAACCTGCAGGCTTACAACGATCTGAACCTGAGCGAGAAGATGTTCGGGAACGCCGATTCGCTCCGCGATCTGGTGAACAAGCACCAGCACTGTGGCTAGGAGCGGTAGAATGCTCGCATGAGCATGCAACCCTTTCACGTCCCCAACCTCGAGTCCATCGATCCATCGCTGGATCTCCTCGCGGAGATCCAGCGCCTGCGCAAGGAGCGCAACGCGGTCATCCTGGGCCACTATTACCAGGAACCGGAGATCCAGGATCTGTCGGACTTCGTGGGGGACAGCCTCCAGCTCAGCCAGCAGGCTGCCAAGACGAACGCCGATGTCATCGTATTCTGCGGCGTCCACTTCATGGCCGAGACCGCCAAGATCCTCAATCCACGGAAGACGGTTGTGATCCCGGACATGGACGCTGGCTGCAGCCTGGCGGATCGCTGCCCCGGCGAACAGTTCAGGGACTGGCTGAAGCAGTACCCTGGCCACGAAGTGGTCAGCTATATCAACTGCTCTGCCGCTGTGAAGGCCCTCTCCACCATCATCTGCACGAGCTCCAACGCCGTGCGCGTCGTGGAGAGCCTGCCCAAGGACAAGCCCATCGTCTTCGCGCCGGACCGCCACCTCGGCAAGTGGGTGATGAAGCAGACGGGGCGGGACATGGTGTTGTGGCCCGGCTTCTGCATCGTCCACGAACAGTTCACTGCCAAGCGGGTGGCGGCGCTCAAGGCCCTTCACCCCGAGGCCAAGCTCGTCGTGCACCCGGAGTGCGACGCGTCCGTGAGCCAGCTGGCGGATTACGTAGGCTCCACGACCGCCCTGCTCAACTTCGTGGCCAAGGATCCCGGGAAGACCTTCATCGTGGGCACCGAGGCGGGCATCCTCCACCACATGCGACGTGAGCGCCCCGACGCGGAACTGATCCCGGTCCCCGCGGACAGCGGCTGCAACTGCTCGCTGTGCCCGTACATGAAGCTGAACACGATCGAGAAGCTCTACCTGGCCCTGCGGGACCTCCAACCAGAAATCACTCTAGAGGAGGAGCTCCGCATCCAGGCCCTGGCCCCCTTGGAGCGGATGCTCGCCTTGGGCTGACAGCTACTGCACGGTCAGGTGCGGGATCTCCGTCCCCATCTTCAGGGTCATGGCGTCGAACGGAGTGAAAACGGTGAGATCGCTCCCTGGGACCAGCCCAGGGATGGCCCGCAGCCGAGGCGCCGGCAGGAGCACGACCTCGGCGGCCCGGGGGGCGGGCAGGTCCCAGCCAGCCCATGCATCCAGCGGCAGCCGGCGGTGATGGGAGCCGCTGCGCATCTCGCCGACGCCTTCCCGTGGATCCTCGAGCGTCATCCAGGTTCCCAGCACCGCTCCAAAGCCATCCTCCAGGGCGATGCACCAGCCGGGTTCGGCGCTTCGGTGGATGCCGACCATCGCCAGCGTCGGCTGGGGGGCCACCCCCAGGGTTCCCCCCGTCCCCTGAAGCCTCAACCGGTCGAGCAGGGTCCCATCCAGCCGACGCAGGGTCGTCGGACGAGGCAAGCAGGGCAGCAACCGTACGGAGGCGGCCGACAGAGCAAGGGTGTCCGGCAGGTCTCCCCGGTGGTGCCACTTCTCCGCGTAGGCCAGGGCCTGGCGGGTCCGCTGGATCGCACGAGGTCCCCCTTCGAGCACCTGGCGCAGGCTCGCGGGAACCAGGGCATCCGCCAAGGCCTCCGAAGAGCCCTCCCCCAGCTTGGCAAGTCGAATGCGCTCCACGCGGTTCAGGTCCACGAGCCTCGACGGATCGGAGGGGAGTGGCGCAACCAGGGCCCGCCGCTCGGCTGCGCCTTCCACCCAGGAGGCCGTTCCGAGTCTCATCACATGCGTCATCGACGACTTCCCTCCAAAGACCCAGGATCCCCACAAAGCGGCAAATCACCCTGGGATTGCTCTGGGAGAGGCTAGCATCCTTGGGTATGGATGCCGATCCCACGCTCCCGCGATCTGGTCGAAGCCGTCAGGCGGACCTCCTGATCGTCCTGCTGCTGCTGGCCATCGTCAGCTTGCTCCTGTGGCGGACCCAGCAGCCCACGGGGGAGGCTCCCCCTGCCCCTGCCCGCATTTCCGCCCGGGGCCGGATTCTTGAACTCCAGCAGTCCGTTGCCGCCCTGACCACAGCTCCGGTCCGCAGCCTGGTGTCCGCCGCCCCGATCGGGGAACCCTCCCCAGGCCTTGCGTTGTCCTGGGACAGTGCCCTCGCCGCGATCCTGGCTGAGGAGCGGGGCGAGCAGGACGCCGCAAAGGCGTGGTTGAACTCGATCCCCACCGGCGAGGCGGGGGCTGCCTTCCAGCGCTGTTTTGCTGCCGCGTACCTCGCGTCCGCCAGCCAGCCTTCCCGACAGGACCGGGAAGCCGTCCGGCGGGCTTTGCGTTCGGGATACGCCGCCCACCTTCTCGAAGCCCGCCTGCACACCGACCCTGCCGAAGCGGCAAGGCTCCGCGACGAGGCCCGGAGGTGGGCCCTGCCGAGAGTTGGGGCCTTGGCCGCGGCCGGCTTGACCCTTCTCGTGCTCGTGCCCGTTGGGATCGCCCTGGGTACGGTGCTGGTCATTTCACCCAGGAGCTGGTGCGAGAACCCGGCTCCCGTGATCCGCCTCTCGGGCCACGACATGGCCCTGGCGATCCTCGGCTGGCTCCTGGCCTTCCTGCTGGCCGGCATGCTGGTGGCGCCGCTCATGGCCAGCATCCCTTTCCTGCGTCCCTTCCTGGTCCCCCTGACCTATGGAATCCATGCCACGATCGGCTTCGGGCTGCTCAGCCGGCTTGAAGGGCTTACGATGGCGGAGCTGTGGCGGCGCTGGACGCCGGGTTCTCACGGGAGAAGCCTCGTCTGGGGGCTCGGGTTCCTGGCTTTGGCTGGGACCATGGTCCTGGCGGTCACCCTGCTGCTGGGCCCCGTCCTCGAGCGTCAGGAAGCCCCCCAGCAGCAGCTGATGGACTTGGTCGCGGATACGAAGGGCGTGCTTCCCGTGGCGTCCCTTTTCTTTACGGTGGCGCTGGCGGCACCGCTCTTCGAGGAGTGCCTGTTCCGGGGCTGGCTGCTTCCCTGGCTGGGGCAACGCTGGCGCGCGTCCCTGGGACCACGCCTCGGCTGGAGCCTCGCCCTGGTGGCGACCAGCCTGGGCTTCGGGCTGATCCATCTCCAGCCGGTGGCCCTGCCCGTCCTCTCCACCCTGGGTCTGGCCCTCGGGCTCGCCGTCCTCCGCACCGGAAGCCTGCTCACGGCCATCCTCGTTCATGGGCTGTGGAACGGCGGTGTGTTTCTCTTCTACCGGCTGGTCCTGGGATGAAGCGTCAGGGCATGGACTGGTTGAGGTGGGCGTAGATCCACCAGAAGAGCTGGCCCCCCACAAGGACGAGAATGATCCACCAGATCAGCGTCTTCGGCTGGATGGTTTCCTGGCCGGGCCTCTTCCGGGAATCGCCCTGCGTGGATCGCGGGCTGGGGCTGGCGTAGGATCCCGTCGCCTCGTCCTCGAGTTCGATCTTCAGGCTCGACGTGGTGCTGTAGCCCGGCACAGGCCGACCTGGGGTGGCACGGGCTCCCGTGCCCCGCGCGCTCATGCCTGCCGAGGAGGAGGTCGCCTCGGAGGGCGTGGCCGGAGCCACGGACCGGGGTCGGGTCCGCCGAAGGGGGACGATGTCCCCGGCATGGTCGTCATGGCGGAACAATTCGCTGATGCGATCCCGGACCGGGGCTTCCAGGGGATACACATCGATGAGGGCAGTCAGGAACTCGATCAGGGTTTCGTAGCGGTCGTCCGGCTCAAAGGCCAGGGCCGTGCGGAAGACGTTGGCCACATCCCCTGACATGCCCTTAGGCACGGCCGGAGACTCGTGCAGCACGTGCGTGATGACGGCGGCGACGTTGTTGCCCGGGTGCGGAAGCTGGCCCGTCAGCAACTCGAAGGCGGTGACTGCGAAAGCGTAACGGTCGGAGCTGGGGGTCGGTTCGGCCCCCTTCAAGAGCTCGGGCGCGCTGTAGGCGGGCGAACCCAGGAACTCGCCGGCGGAGGTCAGGCGGGGCGCCATGGTCTTGGCGATGCCGAAGTCCATGAGCTTCACGCGGCCATCCTCGCCCACCAGGATGTTGTCGGGCTTGACGTCGCGGTGGATGATGGCATGCCGATGGGCGGCCCGCAGGGCCCGCATGGCCTGGATCAAGATCCCGAAACAGGTCTCCAGCTCCAGACTCGCTTCCCGGATGTGCTTCCCGAGGCTCTGTCCTTCCACGTATTCCATGGCGAGGAAAGGCCCGATCTTGGGTTCCTCGCCCACGTCGTAGATGATCACGATGTTCGGGTGGTTCAGCTGGGCCGAGATCTCCGCTTCCCGCTTGAAGCGTTCCAGCGCCAGATCCCGCTCCTCACCCGCGGCCCGGACCACCTTGATGGCCAGCCGGCGCTTGAGCATCGGGTCCTCGGCCAAGTAGACGGTCCCCATGGCGCCCTGGCCGATGGGGCGCTGGACCTGATACCGCCCGATTGTCGTGGGGTGATCCGGCATGAATAGGAATCCGATCCCCCATCATAGCCATGGTTGGCATGAAAAGATCTACATGTCGGTGAGGACCGGCCCCTCTCCAGGTAGAATCGAATCCCCCGGAGCAACGGAAACAGGCGCTCCGGATTTGCATGTCCAACCTGATCGCACGAGGATCCCATGGCCGCCCTGATCGAAGCCATTGCCATCAAGCGCAAGATGTTCTTTGAGTTCGAAGACACGCCCTTCCACTGCCTGGACGTGGAGATCTCGACGCCCACGGCCCGCGGCGGCCAGACCCTGGTCCGGCTCAAGATGCGCAACCTGATCACCCGGGCGGTCTTCGATAAGACCTTCAAGGCATCGGACAAGTTCAAGGAACCCGACCTCGTGCAGGTTCCCGCCTCCTACCTCTACAGCGACGGGGATGGCTCCCACTTCATGGACCAGGAGTCCTACGAGACCCATACGCTGAACGCGGAGATGGTCGGTGACGCCCTGGACTTCCTGATGGAAGGCCAGATCATCCAGATCCAGAAGTTCAACGGCAATCCCATCGGCATCCAGCTGCCCCAGCATGTGGAGCTGGCCGTGACCTACACGGAACCTGGCGCCCGTGGCGACACGGCCAGCGGCAATGTCACCAAGCCGGCCAAGCTGGAGACGGGCCTGGAAATCAAGGTGCCCCTCTTCATCAAGGAGGGCGAGAAGGTGAAGGTCAGCACCGAGACGCGGGAATTCGCAGGACGGGCCTAGGAGCGCGCCCGGATGTCGCGTCGCTACCGCCTGGGGCAGAGCCGCGAGGCTGACGAGATGGACAGCCCCGAGGCCTACGCCCGCGAGGGCCGGGCCCAGAGCAAGCGCCGCCAGCAGAGTGCCGAGCGGTTGCTGACAGAAATCGAGGGGCACGATTCGGATGCCATGCTTCGGTTGCCGGATCCAACCCCCTGGCTGCACCTGGAGGAGGCCATCCTCATCCAGCGCCACAGCCAGTGGGTGGACCTGGAGCTGGCCGATCGCAGCGTGGTCCGGGCCACCCTGTCGGGGAAGCTCAAGGGCGTGAAGCTCGTGGTGGGCGATCGCGTCCGCTATTCGCCGGTGCCCGTGGAGGCCGTGGACGCGTCTCTGCCCAGGTCCCAGGTGGTGGCGGTCATGCCCCGCCGCACGCTGCTCAAGCGAGGCGGCATCGACGACCGGGAGCCGTGGCAGCTCATCTGCGCCAACGCCGATGAGATCTGGGCCTGCGCAGCGGTCGTGGATCCCCCCCTCCGGCCGGGACTCCTGGAGCGTGTCCAGACCCTGGCCCTGGCAGCGGGCATGACATTCCGCATCGTGGTCACCAAGCGCGACAGGGCCAGCGTCAAGGACACCCTTCCGGAGCTGGATCCTCTGCGGGAACAGGGGCTGCCCATCGTCGAGACCAGTGCCCGCACGGGCCAGGGGGTCGAGGCCCTCCGGGATCTGCTGCGGGATCGCGCCGTGGTGCTGGTGGGTCACAGCGGCGTAGGGAAGAGCTCGCTCATCAACCTGCTGATCCCGGAAGCGGCGCTGAAGACGGGCGACATGAGCCGCTATGGCACGGGACGCCAGACCACGACCTCCGCCATGTGGCTGCCCTGTCCCACCGGCGGCACCCTCATCGACACCCCGGGCATCCGGACCCTGAGCGTGCGAGGACTGGACCGCACCCTGCTGAGGACGATCTTCCCGGAGTTCCCCGAAGCGTGGATCGAGGACCCCTTGTCGCTGGATCCGGAGGACGAGGCTCTGAACCTGGACTATCCCGAGCGGCTCCAGAGCCTCCAGCGCCTATGGCAGGAGATGGAAGAGCGGAATCCCAACCAGAACGTGTTCCGATGACGGCAGGACGCTGATGCAGGACCGGATGCAGAGCGACTCCCGGGTGCTCAGGGCCGTCTACTCCGCGGTCTTCGGCACCCTGTTCCCCCTGTTCCTCTTCGCCGCCCGCAGCTTCGAACGCCGCAGCCGCGCCTTCGAGATCGCCGATGCGGTCATCGCCGCCTTCATGGCCCTCCGCCCCAAGTATCTGGATGCGGTGCGCTCCAACGTCGCGCAAGTGCTGAACGCCCGGCAGGAATCCGCCATGGTCGAGCGCATCGCACGGGCCGTGATCCGCAACCATGCCTATGCGTGGGTGGACTTCTTCCACTACGGGCAGCGCCCTCCAGAGGTGGCGTTCCGCAACTTTGCCACCCTGGAAGGCGAGGAGCACCTGCGTGGACTGCTGGCTTCGGGACGGGGCGCCATCCTGGTCACGGCCCACGCCGGGAACTACGAGCTGGGGGGCCTCCTGCTGAAGTCCCTGGGGCTCGAGGTGCACGCGGTCTACAAGCCGGATCGGTTCGAAGCCGTGGAGCGTCTGCGTGATCGCATCCGTCGGCAGGGAGGGGTCATCGGCGTGCCGGTCGACGGCGTGGGGTTTTCCACCCTGCCCCTACTGAAGCTGCTGCGGGAGGGGAAGCTCGTGGGGATGCAGGGGGACCGGGACTTCAGCCTGAACGGACTGCCCATCCCCTTCTTCGGCCGGACCGTCTTCTTCCCCCGGGGGCCCTGGGAGCTGGCCGCCATGACCGGCGCCCCGGTCATCGCCAGCTTCTTCTTCATGGATGAAGAGTTCCGGTTCCACGCACGGTTCTTCGAGCCCATCTACATCTCGGGAGACCGCGGGACGCGGATGGCGGACATCGAGCGGGGCATGCGGACCTACGTGCGGCAGCTGGAGGATCTGGTGCGCCGCCACCCGGATCAGTGGTACTGCTTCTACCCCTTCTGGGAGGACCCCCTACGCCAAGCCCTGGGGTGACTCCCGGGACTCGACGGTGCGCAGCGCAAAGCGCCGCACGATCTCGATGAGGTCGTACCGGGAGTAGGCGCCCTTGCGCAGGATCTGGTGGATCTGGGGCTGACAGAGCCGCTCCCGCTGCTTGACGTTCAGCTCCGCAGCCGTCACGACCACCACGGGAATGTCCTTCCATTCCGGCCGCTCCTGGAGCTCCTCCATGAGCTGGAAGCCGTCCATGCCAGGCATCATGAGGTCCAGCAGGATGAGGCTCGGCTGGTGGTGCCGCAGCACATCCAGGGCCTTCAGTCCGTCCGGTGCGCAGAAGGTCCGCAGGTTTTCCCCCTCCAGGATCCGCCGCATGCCTTCCCGGGTCGCCTCGTCGTCCTCCACCACCAGGACGGGCGCCACCTCCCGCGCGGGCAGGATCCGGGAGATGGCGCCCAGCAGCTGCTCCCGGTTGATGGGTTTCTGGAGGTAATCCGCCGCCTCCAGGGCAAAGCCTTTGGCCCGGTCATCCAGGACCGTGACCACCACCACGGGGATATGCTTCAGCGCGGGATCCGCCTTCAGCCGGCCCAGGACCTGCCAGCCATCAAAGCCTGGCATGGCGATGTCGAGGGTGATGATGTCGGGATGGGTGGCTTGCGCCTGCTCCAGGCCCTCCAGGCCGTTTCCGGCCATGACGACCTTGAAGCCCTCGCGGGTGAGCATGCGGAAGATCGCCTCCCGGAGCAAGGCATCGTCATCGATGACCAGGATGGTGCCGCGACCCTCCACGACGCGCTCCGCCCCGTGCGCGGCAGGTGCGGAGGGAAGACCGGGAACGCACACATGGAAGGTGGTCCCCTGGCCCAGTCGGCTCTCGACCTTGATCTCGCCGCCCAGGAGGTCCACGAACTTGCGGCAGAGGGTCAACCCCAGCCCCGTGCCTCCGTAGGTCCGCGAGGTGGATTCCTCGGCCTGGGAGAACTCCTGGAAGATCCGGTCCAGCTGCTCCCGGTTCATTCCGATCCCGGTATCGGAGATGGAGAAACGCACCCTGTGCTGATCCTCGGGGTCCGGCTCCACCTTCAGGCGGATCGTCCCGTCCTGGGTGAACTTCGCGGCGTTGCTGACGAGGTTGTAGATCGTCTGGCGCAGCTTCCTCTGGTCCGTGTGGATCAGGTCCACGGAGGGATCCGCCTCCAGGACCCACTGGTTCCGGTTGCGGGATACCAGAGGCTGGGCCAGGTGGGCGATCTCGGTGAGCAGGGAGGGCAGGTGGCAGTCCTCCAGGAAGACGGACATCCGCCCCGCTTCGATCTTGGAGAGATCCAGGATGTCGTCGATGAGCCCCAGGAGATGCTTGCCTGCGCTCTGGATGCGGTCCAGGTCCTCCCCCAGCTGCTCGATGCCCCGCTCCCGGACCTCGTCCATGAGCAGTTCGCTGTAGAGAAGGATCGCGTTCAGAGGGGTCCTCAGCTCGTGGCTCATGCTGGCCAGGAAGGAGCTCTTGGCGCGGCTGGCATTCTCGGCTTCCGCCTGGGCATTCCTGGACTGGCCGAAGAGCTGGGCATTCCGGATGGCCACGCTGGCCTGGAGCCCCACCCCTTCCAGGAAGGCCAGATCGGCCCGCTCGAAGGGGGGCTCGTCCCCCTTCCGCCAGGCGGCGATGACACCGATGACGCTCGTGCCGAACCGGAGGGGGGCGGCCACGATCTTCTCCCCCTTCTCGTCCTCCGGGGTCCCGGCGATCTGGATGGCCCGGGGATCCAGCATGCTGTCGTCGATGATCTCGGCCACGCCGCTGGCGATGATCGACCCGAGGATGCCCGTTCCACGCGTCAAGACCGTAGCCCGCAGCGGTTCGGCCATGAGCCCCGCCACGGCTGCGGCCTTGAAGGTCTCCCCTTTCGCGTCCTCCAGGAAGATGGCCACGGAGTCCCGGGTCAGCATGCTGCGCACGCTGACGACGATCCGGCCCAGGACCGTCTCCAGGTCCAGGGACGACGTGATCTCCCGTCCCACCACCGCGAGGGTCTCCATCTCTCGGGCCCGTCGCTGGGTGTCCTCGAAGAGCTGGGCGTTCCGGACGGCCACCGCGATCTGGGACGCGATGGTAAGGAAGAGATCGAGGTCCTGCTGGCTGTAAGCCCCTTCCACCTCGTAGCTCTGGATGGCCATGGCCCCGACCACGACCTCTCCGGCGATGAGGGGGACCCCCATCCAGCTCTTGGGCTCCTCCCCGATCGTGACCACGCCCTCTCGATCGAGGAAATCCTGACATGCCCGGCGCACAGGCATGAAGAGCGGCTTGCCGGTGCGCAGGATGTAGCCGGTCAGGCCGGTGCTGATCGGAAACCGGACGGGGGCCACGCGCTGACCGCGCTCGATGCGGAAGGTCCAGGACCACTCCGCAGCCCCGGCCCGGTAGAGCGCAATGTAGAAATTGGTCGCATCGAAGAGCCGCCCCACCTCGTGGTACACGGTCTCCATGAGGGGTTCCAGCTCCAGCTTGCCCGCCAGGGCCTGCCCGATGGCCATGAGGATCGAGAACCGGGTCGGCTGCGCGACGGCCCCCTCGAGCGCCTGGCGCTCGGAGGACGACAGGTCCTCGGGATGGGGGGGACAGGTGGCCAAAGGGGTGCCCTCTGGCCTCTTATCGGGTGAGCCCTGAATCACCTCAAGGAATGGGAATCCGCACCGCGAACATGGAGCCCTCCCCTTCCCTGCTATCCAGCCGGATCTCTCCCCCCAGGAGGTTCACGAACTTGCGGCAGAGGGTGAGGCCAAGCCCGGTCCCTCCGAATTTCCGGGAGATGGCATCCTCGGCCTGGTAGAACTCCCGGAACACCCGGTCCACCTGTTCGGGACTCATGCCGATGCCCGTATCCGAGACCCGGAAGCAGACCTGGCCCGGTTCACGGTCCGCCCGCAGCTGGACGAGCCCCTCCCGGGTGAACTTGGCGGCATTGCTGAGGAGGTTGAACAGGGTCTGGCGCAGCTTGCGGTGGTCCGTCCGGAGGGTGCCCAGGCCCGGATCGATCTCCATCAGGAAGCGATTCCCGTTCTTGGCCACCAACGGCCTCACCGTGGCGGCGATATCGTCAAGCAGGGGAGCGAGATCGCAGTCCTCCAGGAAGACCGTCATGCGCCCCGCCTCGATCTTGGACAGGTCCAGGATGTCGTCGATGAGCCCAAGCAGGTGCTTGCCGGCCCCCTGGATCTTCTCCAGGTCCCCCGCCAGCTCCTTCATCCCGTGCTCGTTCACATCCTCCAGGAGGAGTTCGCTGTAAAGCAGGATGGCATTCAAGGGGGTCCGCAGTTCGTGGCTCATGCTGGCCAGGAAGGAGCTCTTGGCCCGGTTGGCGGCCTCGGCCTCGGAAAGGGCCATCTTCGCCTGTCCGAAGAGCTGGGCGTTGCGGACGGCTACGCTGGCCTGGCGGCCGATGCCCTCGAGGAATTCCAGATCCTTGGGCTCGAACGTCGGTTCGTCGGCCGTCCGCCAGACGCCCATTACTCCGATGACGCGTTCCTGGGAAAGCAGTGGAACCGCCATCAGCTTCTCCCCCTTCACGGTGGGGTTGGTTCCGGCGATGTGGATGGCCCTGGGGTCCGCCGTCGTATCGATCACGATCTCTGAGTGGCCGCTTTCTGCGATGGAGCCCAGGATCCCCTTCCCGCGATGCAGGACAAAGGACTTGAGCGACTCTCCAACACGCCCGGAGGCGGCAGCGGCCCGGAAGGTCATGCCATCTTCCTGCTGGAAGAAGATCGCCACGGAATCCTCCGTGAGCATCCCGCACACACGATCGGCGATGCGGCTCAGCAGGGCCTCCAGATCCAGGGTCGAGGTCAGGTCCCTTCCGGCGGAGGCGATGGCCTCCAACTCACGGGCCCGGCGCTGGACATCCTCATACAGCTGGGCGTTGCGGACCGTCACGGCGATCTGGGAGGCGATGGCGGAAAAGAGGTCCAGGTCCTCCCTCGTAAAGGCGTTTTCCTCGGCATAGTTCTGGATGGCCATGGCTCCGACCACCTGCTCACCAGCCCTCAGGGGAACGCCCATCCAGGACTTCGCCGGCTCGCCGGGGGACAGGATCCGCTCCCTTTCGAGGAAGGCTCGTTTCTCTGCAATGCAGGGGAAGAACAGGCACTGCCCCGTGCGCAGGATGTAGCCGGTCATCCCGGTCTCGATGCTGCGATGCGTGACCGGCTGCCTCTGGCCATGCTCGACCTGCAGTGCAAAGGAGAAGAGGGGCGAGCCTTGGCGATGCAGTGCAATGTAGAAGCTCTGGGCATCGAAGACCCGGCTCACCTCCGTGTGCACCGTTTCCAGGAGCGGCGCCAGCTCCAGATTGGCCGCCAGGGCCTGGCTGATCCGGATGAGGATGGACAAGTGGGCGAGCTGCCCATCCACCACCCCCTCGGCGGGAGCACGTCCCTCAGGTTGAAGGAGCAGCGGGACTCCCGGGAGAGAGGTGGTGACCATAGATCCTTCTCTCGGCAGCTCAGGGGGTGGGCTTGATTGCGATGCAGCGGCGCACGACGTCCAGCAGCTCCGTTCGGGAATAGCCCCCTTTCCGGAGAACGCGCTGGACCTGGGGGCGTCCCAGGCGCTGACGATCCCGCTCGGTCAGGTTCAGGGCCGTCAGAACCACGACGGGGATGCACTGGAAATCCTTGCGCTCCTGGAAGACTTCTAGGAGCTGGAAGCCATCCATGCCAGGCATCATGAGGTCGAGCAGGACCAGCCCGGGCTCCATGCCACCCAGCACCTCAAGGGCCTTGCGGCCGTCGGAGGCGGTTTTCACGTGCCAGCCTTCGCCTTCCAGGATGCGCGCGATCCCTTCGCGGGTCACCTCGTCGTCCTCGACCACCAGCACCGGCTTGTGGGCAGGCCCGGGCAGCCACCGGTGGATGACGGCCAGCAGCCGCTCCTTGCTGACCGGCTTCTGGAGGAAATCATCCGCCTCCAGCGCGATCCCCTTGGCCCGCTCGTCCAGCACTGTCATCAGCACGACCGGGATGGCCTTCAGCTCCTCATCCGCCTTGAGCTGCCCCAACACCTGCCACCCATCCAGGTCGGGCATGGCGATGTCCAGCGTGATGACCTGGGGCTTGAGAAGCCGGGCCAGGGCCAGCCCCTGGCTGCCGTTGGAGGCGGTGGCCACCCGGAATCCCTCCTTTTCGAGCATGCGGGAGACGACGTCGCGGACGGAGGGGTCGTCATCGATGACAAGGATCCGCTCACGTTCCGGCAGATCCAAGGGCATCGACCCCTCTCCGGGCCTGGCCGGCAGGGGCAATCCAGGCAGCCGGACCGTGAAGGTGGCGCCTTCCCCTTCCCGGCTGGCCACGTCGATGTCACCTCCCAACAGGGTCGTGAACCGGCGACAGAGCGCGAGCCCCAGGCCCGAGCCCCCATAGGTCCGGGCCGTGGAGTCCTCCGCCTGGGAGAACTCCTGGAAGATCCGCTGCATCTGATCAGACGTCAGGCCGATGCCGGTATCGCGAACCTCGAAACGGATCCAGTCCGGACGATCCGTGTCGCGGCAGGCACGGAATGTGACGGTGCCCTCGCGTGTGAACTTGGCGGCGTTGCTGAGGAGGTTGCAGAGGATCTGCCTCACCTTCTTGAGGTCGGTGTGGAGCTTGGTGAGGTCCGGATCGAGGTCCACCACCAACCGGTTCTGGTTCCGGGCGATCAGCGGCTCCGTGGTGGATGCGATGTCCGCCAGCATGAGCGGAACGTCGCAGTCCTCCAGGAAGACCGTCATGCGCCCGGCCTCGATCTTCGAGAGGTCGAGGATGTCGTCGATGAGCCCCAGGAGGTGCTTGCCCGCACCCTGGATCTTGTCCAGGTCCCCGGTCATGGCGGTGAGCCCCCGGTCCCCCGCTTCGTCCATGAGCAGTTCGCTGTAGAGCAGGATGGCATTGAGGGGGGTCCTCAGCTCGTGGCTCATGCTGGCCAGGAAGGAGCTCTTGGCCCGGTTGGCGGCCTCGGCCTCGGAAAGGGCCATCTTCGCCTGTCCGAAGAGCTGGGCGTTGCGGACGGCCACGCTGGCCTGGCGGCCGATCCCCTTGAGGAACTCCAGGTCCTCCTCCAGGAAGGGCGGTTCCGCGGGACCGCGCCAGACCGCGATCACGCCGATGACCCGCTCCAGGGACAGGAGAGGGGCCACCATCAACTTCTCTCCCGCAACCTCCGGGGCCGTCCCCTCGATGTGGAGGCCCCGGGGATCCCTGGTCGTATCCTCGATGATCTCCGCCATCCCGTTCGCAGCAATGGCACCCAGGATGCCCTCCCCCAGCCGGAAGGAGATGGCTCTGACCTCGTCGACCCCCGCTCCTGCCGCAGCACTCACACGGTAGTGGCCGTCACCTTCCATGTCGAAGAAGATGGCCACCGAGTCCTGGGTCAGGAGCTTCTGGACATGCTCAGCGATGCGGCCCAGCACGGATTCGAGGTCGAGGGTCGAGTTGATGTCCCGCCCCGTGGCCGCGATGGCGTCCATCTCCCGGGCGCGCTGCTGGGCGTCCTGGTAGAGCTGGGCATTGCGGGCCGCCACCGCCAGCTGGGACGCGATGGCCGAGAACAGCTCCAGGTCAGAAGTGGTGTACAAGCCCTCGACGTCGTAGCTCTGGATGGCCATCACGCCGACGATGATCTCCCCGGCGACCAGCGGCACCCCCATCCAGGACTGGGCCACCTCCCCCAGGGTCGCGACGCCATGGTTCTCGAGGAAGTCCCGGACCTCCTGGGAGGAGCTGAACATGATCCGCTCCCCCGTCCGCAGGATGTGCCCCGTCATGCCCAGGCCCAGCTCCCGCCGCCGCACGGGCATGCGCACCCCGTGCTCGTACTGGAGGGCGAAGATGAATCCTGGTGCTCCGGCCCGGTGCAGCGCGATGTAGAAGTTCGTCGTATCGAACAGGCGGCTGACCTCGGTGTGGACCGTCTCCAACAGCGGCTCCAGCTCCAGGTTGGACGCCAGCGCCTGGCCG
>CAYZND010000028.1:0-17459 GCA_964479495.1 uncultured Mesoterricola sp. | reverse complement strand
GCGTCGAGAACGGGGTTCCCGGCCGCGCGGCCGAGGGTTGGGTGGATGGGGGCAACATGCCCACCCGCCCCTTCGACGCCCAGGAAGCCCTGGGGGCCGTGACGGCCACGATGGCCGGGTGGATCGACAAGGGGGCCCGCACGCTCATGCTGGGCGGCGACCATCTCATGACGCTCGGGGCCCTCCGCGCCCATGCAGCGAAACACGGTCCCATGGGCCTGCTCGTGCTGGATGCCCACCCCGACGCCGCGGACGGCAGCGCCTGGGGCACGGCCTACCACCACGGCACCTGGGTGCGCGCCGCCCTCGATGAGCACCTGATCGATCCCCACCGGACGGTCCAGATCGGCCTCCGGGCGCCCCGGCACGAGGACACGGAGATCAAGTACCTGCAGAAGGCCGGGGTTCGCCTATGGACCCCCTGGGACATCAAGGACCAGCGGCTGTCTGCCCAGCTCCAGGGCGACATCGCCCGGGTCGGCCAGGGGCCGGCCTATGTGAGCATCGACCTGGACGCCCTCGATCCAGCCTTCTGTCCGGCGGTGGCGGAACCCGTCCCGGGCGGGTTCAGCGTCATGCGCACCCTCACGCTGCTGCGCCAGGTCCACCTGTGGCACCAGCCCTGGCTTGGGGCGGATGTCATGGAGACCGCCGCCACGTTGCCGGGAGCGGAGGAGACCGCCCGCGTCGGCGCCCATCTCGCTCTCAACCTGCTCGCCTGACCACTTCACACGCAAGGGAGGCAACCATGATCTACCTGAACACCCTCGAGATCCTCCGGCGCCGCGCCGCCCTGCCCTTCGGCTGGACCGAGGTGGTGGTGGGCCATGACTTCGGGCTCCTATCCATCCGCGACATCCAGGACTGGGCTTGCACCCAGCCCTGCAGCGGTCCGGCATTCGAGCGCCTTGTCAGCCTCGCGGGGCAGGACCTGTTGCGTTTCGAAGAGACCCTGTGGGCCGCCTGCGCGGAAGCCACGGGGCGCAAGGTCGCCCGCCCCGGCCATGAGCGCTGGTTCCTGGCCCAGGACCTGTGGCGCACCTCGCTGCTGAAGGAAGCCCTGGCGGTCTATCCCGATGCCTCCGACTTCGCCGAGGCCGTGGATGGGATCATCGACCACGTGGGGTGCCCCGAGGACATGCTGGGCCTGCTCAGCCGCTCCTACGCCTGGGCCCGCCAGGTCATCAGCGCCAACCGAGAAGAGGTGGTCGCCTTCGTGGGGCGGCTCGAGGCCAAGCTCCTGCCTGAGGATGACCGGATCGCCCTCGCGGCCTCATGACGCGAGGTGAGAGTGGCCCTGGCCACGCTACGACCGGGTTCACTTTGGAATCGGCTTCTGGGACTTGCTGATTTTCAGGTACTTCTCCACCAGGAGGTCAGGCACTTTCCGTTCCACATAGTCGTGCAGCTTCTGACCAAGGATGTCCCGGTATCTCAGGAAGGGGGACTTCTTCGAGATGGCGATGTAGATGCCTTCCGTGACCAACGGAGTCTTGAGGTGCTCCAGCTTGCTGCGGATCCCCATCTTCTCGGCGGCATCCATGCCGGGATACAGGCCGTAGACGAAATACTGGTTCCTTTCTCCCTCCACCTTCCGGTAGAGCATCTCGAAGCTCGGCACCCACTCGATCGTGAGGTTCTCCTGGAGCCGCCGATCCACCTCCTCCCCGAAGCTGTCCCCGATGCGGGCACCCCCCAGGCGGCCGATCAGATCCTGCCAGCCCTCGAAGGGAAATCCCCTCCCCTTCATGACGAACACCACCGTGGGGTCGTCCATGACGGACGGCTGGACAAACTCCATGTAGGTCTTCCGCTCCTCGTTGATATAGACCCCGGCGACCACGTCGATCTTTCCGGCCTGGGCGTCGTAGAGGGTGCGCCGCCAGGGACCGACGTACCTCGATTCCACCGGGATGTTGAGCTCCTTGAAGGCCATCTCCACCAGCTCGATGGCCACGCCGATGATCCGGTCGGGATGCTCCGGATCCCGCCAGGAGATGGGGGGATAGTCCGGGTCACTCGAGATGAGGACCTTCGCCCCCTGGGCTGAGAGCGGGAGCAGGCTCAGGGAGAACAGACACGCGAATGCCAGGCGCCTCCATGCCATCGGACACCTCCTTTTAGACGCCCCTCCAGGCCTCGCACCCTTGCCCAGACCCGCCCCCAACGGCCCACTGCCGCGAACGGCTGGATTCACCGGCGATCCGGATCATGGCGGGATCCCGGAAAAGGAGAGAACAGTGACAAGATCGACCAACCCTTGCCAACTGTCAAGATTGAGTCCCATGAAGTCTAGAAGCGAACTGGTATTTTAAATTATGAACAACTTTATGAATCGTTTTGTTATTACTTTATCGCTGACGCCGCTGGCGCAGGGTCAGTTACGAAGCGGTAGCCGACGCCCCGGACGGTCTCGATATAGCCTTCCGCGATCCCCAGCTTCTCGCGGAGCCGCTTCACGTGGGTATCCACCGTGCGGGTCTCGGTGTCCGCCTGCATGCCCCAGACGTCCTCCAGCAGCAGGGCCCGGGTCTGCACGCGGTTCCTCCGCTCGTACAGGGTCATGAGCAGCCGGAACTCCATGGAGGTCAGCTGCACTTCCTGATCCTGGATCCAAACCCGGTAGGCGCCCGGGTCGATGCGCAGAAGCCCGAACCGGATAGGCGCCTCGGCTTCCGGGAGCTTGGCGATCTGACATCGGCGGAGGATGGCCTGGATGCGCAGGAGCAGCTCCCGCACGCTGAAGGGCTTGGTGACGTAGTCCTCTGCCCCCAGCTCGAATCCCAGGACCCGATCGATCTCTTCCCCGCGGGCGGTCAGCATGAGCACGGGGATGTGCCGGGTGGTCACATCCCCCTTGAGGGCCTTGCACACGTCCGTCCCGGGCATGTCCGGGAGCATGAGGTCGAGCAGCACGAGATCCGGGGGCTGGGCATGGCTAAGGGCCAGCCCCTCCTGCCCTTTGCAGGCCGAAGCGACCGTGTGCCCGGCCAGCCTCAGGTTGTAGGCCAGGACATGCTGCAGGTCCTGTTCGTCCTCGATCACCAGGATGCGCGCCATCTCGTCTCTCCGCGGGCCTTATCGGATACCTAAGTCGTGGTTCCGGGCTCCAGGCTGGCCTGGTGGCGGATGTCGCGCCCTTTCGCCATGAACACCACCTGCTCCGCCAGGTTGGTGGCATGGTCGCCGATGCGTTCCAGGTGCTTGGCGATGGCCTGCACCCCCATGCCCCGGTGGATGGCGCTTCGGTCGTCCATCATGAAGACCAGCACCTCGTGGAAGAGCTGGGAGTAGAGGGAGTCCACCACGCGGTCCTGTTCGATGATCCACTGGGCCTTGGCGGGATCGGAGGCCACGAAGGCATCCAGGGCGTCGTGGACCATGCTCTGCACGGTCTCCGCCATCCGCGCGAGGTTCGGGTAGGACCGCTGCGGTGGATCCACGGCCAGGTCGATGGTGCGCTCGCTGATGTTCACGGCCAGGTCGCCGATGCGCTCCAGGTCCGTCACGAGCTTCAGGGCGCTGGTGAGGAACCGCAGGTCCGAAGCCACCGGCTGGCGCCGGGCCAGGATGCTGAGGCAGAAGCCGTCGATCTCCACCTCCAGGCGGTTGATCTCGTGGTCGCACTCGATGGTGCGCCGGGCCAGATCGTAGTCCCGCTCGGAGAAGGCGCGCACGCTCGCGGCGACCATGCTCTCGACCTTGGCCCCCATCAGGAGCAGTTCCTCCCGGAGCTTGCCCAGCTCGTCTTCGTAGGCGCGGTCCGTATGGGTCTTCATGCTCTCCTCCTCAGCCGAACCGGCCCGTGATGTAGTCTTCCGTGCGCTGGTTCGCCGGCCGCGTGAAGATGGCCTCCGTCGTGTTGAACTCCACCAGCTCGCCCAGGTAGAGGAAGGCGGTGAAGTCGGAGACGCGGGCCGCCTGCTGCATGCTGTGGGTCACGATGACGATGGTGTAGCGCTCCTTCAGCTCGTGGATCAGCTCCTCCACCTTGGCGGTGGCGATGGGATCCAGGGCCGAGCAGGGTTCGTCCATGAGCAGCACTTCCGGCTCCAGGGCCAGGGCGCGGGCGATGCAGAGCCGCTGCTGCTGGCCACCGGATAGGCTGGAGCCCGAGCGGTTCAGCACATCCTTCACCTCGTCCCAGAGGGCCGCCTGGCGCAGGGAGCGCTCCACGAGCCCGTCCGGATCCTTGGGCCGCTGGCCTGCCAGCTTCCAGCCCGCCAGCACGTTGTCACGGATGGAGAGCGTCGGGAAAGGGTTCGGCCGCTGGAACACCATGCCCACGCGCCTGCGCAGGAGCACCGGGTCCAGGGCGCGGTGGTAGATGTCCTCGCCATCCAGCAGGATGCGGCCCTTGTAGCGGGCCCCGGGCACCACTTCGTGCAGACGGTTCAGGCAGCGGATGAAGGTGGACTTCCCGCAGCCCGAGGGCCCGATGAGCGCGGTCGCCCGTCGCTCCGCGATATCCAGGCTGATGTCCTTCAGCACGTGGGCCTTCCCGAACCAGGCGTTCACGTCCTCGGCCCGGATCTTGGTTCCGGCCGTGACCTGCAGCGTGGACTCAGCATGTCCAGCCTCGTCCAGCACCGACTCATCGGTGACCGACGTGCGGAAGGCCGTGGGGGATGGAAGCGTCAGGGTGTTCATGGATCACCTCCCCTGCCCGGGCTGACGGGTGAGGACCCGGGCCAGCAGGTTCAAGGCGAGCACCAGCCCCACCAGGACCAGGGCGGCGGCCCAGGCCTGGCGATGCCAGTCCTCGTAGGGGGAAACAGCGTAGGTGTAGATCTGGACGGGCAGGCTGCCCATGGGCTGGTCCAGCTTGAGGGAAATGAAGCGGCTGCCGAAGGCCGTGAAGAGCAGCGGGGCCGTCTCGCCCGCCACCCGTGCAATGGCTAGCATGATGCCGGTGGCAATGCCCGAGGCGCCGGTGCGCAGCACCACCCCCAGGATCACGCGCCACTTGGGCAGACCGAGCGCCAGCCCAGCCTCCCGGAGGGTCATCGGCACCAAGCGCAGCAGCTCCTCAGTGGTGCGCATGACAATGGGCTGCATGAGGATGGCCAGGGCGATGGCGCCGGCCAGGGCGCTGAAGCGCCGCATGCTGAGCACCACCAATCCATAGACGAAGATGCCCACGGCGATGGAGGGGACCCCGGACATGACGTCGGCACAGAAGCGGACCACCTTCCCGAAGGCGTTATCGCCGAACTCGGCCAGGTAGATGCCGCCCAGGATCCCCACGGGCAGACCGATGAGGCAGGCCAGGCCCACCAGGATGGCCGAACCCGTCAGGGCATTGGCCATCCCGCCACCCACTTCGCCCACGGGCTTGGGCAGCTGGGTGAAGAAGGCCCAGGACAGGCCGCCGGCGCCTTTCATGACGAGGTAGCCGAGCACCGCGATCAGGGGCACCAGGGCCACCAGCACCATGGCCAGGCTGCCCCAGCGCGCCAGGATGTCGAAGGTCTTGCGGCGAAGGTAGCCATCCATGCTAGTTCCTCGCTCCGGCGGGGCCACGGCTCACGCGCCAGATCAGGATCCGGGCGACGATGTTGAGGAGGAGGGTCACGCCGAAGAGGATGAGCCCCAGCTCCGTGAGCGCGCTCAGGTGCAGGTCCCCGGAGGCCTCCGCGTACTCGTTGGCGATAACGCTGGCGAGGCTGTGACCCGGCCCGAACATGGACCACGAGATGTCCGCCCGGTTGCCGATCACCATGGTCACGGCCATGGTCTCTCCCAGGGCCCGGCCCAAACCGAGGATCACTGCGCCCAGGATGCCGCTCTTGGCGCAGGGAAGCACGGCCTTCCGGACCATTTCCCAGCGCGTGGCGCCCAGGGCCAGGGCCCCTTCGCGGATCGTGTTGGGAACGGCCAGGAGCACGTCCCGGCTCACGGAGGCGATGGTGGGCAGGATCATGATGGCCAGCACCAGGCAGCCTGCCATCATTCCGAAGCCCCGGGGCACGCCGCTGAAGAAGGGCGTCCAACCCAGGGTCTTCTGGAAGAATGGCTGGATGGTCTCGCGCAGCCAGGGGGACATCACGAAGATGCCCCAAAGGCCGTAGATGACGCTGGGAATGGCCGCCAGCAGCTCCACCAGGATGCCCAGGGGCCGCCGCACCCATAGAGGTGCCAGCTCGGCCAGGTAGATGGCCGTGCCCAGGGCCACGGGCAGCGCGATCGCCAAGGCAATCAGGGAGGAGGCCAGCGTGCCGAAGATGTATGGCAGGGCGCCGTAGGCGTCCAGGACGGGATCCCAGTCCCGGCTGGTCAGGAACCCCCAGCCGAACGCCTTGAGGCTGGCGGCGGAGGTCCGCAGCATCTGGAGGGCCATGGCCGCCAGGACCAGAACGGTCAGCCCTGCGAAGACGGCCGTGAGGATCCGGAAGAGCTGGTCCCCCAGGTTGCCGCCCCCGCGGGAGGCGCTGGCTTCCGCGGGGGTGGCGTCAGGGTTCCTGGAGAGGTTCATGGAGACTCGCTGCTACTTCTTGGTGATGAGGGGCTTGCCACCGGCCGTGAGGGTCTTCAGCCGGGCTTCGATGTCAGGCACCGTTTCCTTGGGCAGGGGCGCGTAGTCCAGAGCGGCGCCGAGCTTCTGGCCGTCATGGATGGCCCACCAGAGGAAGTCCGCCAGGGCCTTGCCCTTGGTGGCGTCCTGCTGCTCCTGGTAGACGAGGATGTAGGTGAAGGAGGAGATGGGATAGGCCTTGGGGTTGGGGGCATCGACGATGGAGAGACCCAGATCGTCGGGCAGCTTCTGGCCCGCTGCAGAGGCTGTAACGCCCTCCAGGCTCGGGACGACGAAGGCGCCGAACTGGTTGCGGAGGGTGGCCATGGCCATCTGGTTCTGCTTGGCGTAGGCCAGCTCCACGTAGCCCACGGCGCCGGGCGTGCTCTTCACGAGACCGGTGACGCCTTCGTTGCCCTTGCCGCCCAGCCCGATCGGCCACTTCACGCTCTTGCCCGCGCCTACGCTGGACTTCCACTCGGGGCTGATCTTGGCCAGGTATTCGGTGAAGACGGCGGTGGTGCCGCTGCCGTCCGTGCGATAGGCCACGGTGATGGGGGTGTTGGGCAGCTTGACACCCGGGTTCAGGGCCGCCAGCTTGGCGTCGTTCCAGGTGGCGATCTTGCCCAGGAAGATGCCTGCCAGAGTGTCCTGGGAGAGCTTGAGGCCCGTGGCCAGGCCCGGCACGTTGTAGGTGACGACCACGGCACCCAGGGCCATGGGGATGTGGTGGAGGGTGGCGTTAGCCTTGGCCCGCTCCTGGGGCGTCATCTCGGCATCCGTGGCACCGAAGTCCACCGTCCGCTCCAGGATCTGCTTGATGCCCCCACCGGAGCCGATGGACTGGTAGTTGATCTGGACCTTGGGGTCGATCTTCTGGTACTCCGCCATCCACTTGGAATAGAGCGGGTACGGGAAGGTGGCGCCGGCACCCTGGAGGGAGACCGTCTGGGCGAAGCCCACGGTCGTCGCAGCGAAGGCCAGGGTGGACACAAGGATGTTCTTGATCGTCGTCATCTGTGCTCTCTCCTATGGACCCAGGCTAGGGGTGCCTTGTGACGACTCTGTGACGGAGCGATGGCGGAACGGCGAC
Source organism: uncultured Mesoterricola sp. (assembly GCA_964479495.1). Classification (GTDB taxonomy): domain Bacteria; phylum Acidobacteriota; class Holophagae; order Holophagales; family Holophagaceae; genus UBA1801. The sequence goes on along the minus strand of CAYZND010000028.1, from coordinate 9,852 downwards.
CGTGAACCTCAGCGCACAACCTTAAAAGCGAGCCGGCAAGGCCCCCTCGCCGTGCGTAGGTGTTCCTTGCCGGTCCTATGGCAGTGAAACGGCCGATCTACATGAACAGGATCACGATCTTGTAGAAGCCCGCGGCCATCAGCGCGCTCACGGGGATGGTGAGTAGCCAGGCCACCACAATGTTGCCGGCCAGTCCCCACCGAACCGCGGTGGCGTTCATGCTGGCGCCCACCCCCATGATGGAGCCGGAGATGGCGTGGGTGGTGCTGACGGGAATGCCAAAGTGGGCCGTGGTGAACAGCACGATGGCCGCGGCGGTCTCGGCGGCAAAGCCGTGGATAGGCTTGAGCTTGGCGATGCGGTGCCCGAGGGTCTTGATGATGCGCATGCCGCCGGAAGCGGTTCCCAGACCCATCATGAGGGCGCTGCCCAGCTTCACCCAAAGGGGCACATCCACCTTGGGCCCGTGGGCCACGAGCTGGCCGTAGGTGATGAGGCCCAGACAGATGATGCCCATGGCCTTCTGCGCGTCGTTCTGGCCGTGCGTGAAGGCCATGGCGCCCGCGGAGAGCAGCTGCAGCTTGCGGAAGGCCTTGTTCACCTTCACCGGCTGCATGCGCTGCACGATCCAGAGGATCACGATGATCAAGACCGAAGCCATCAGGAAACCCATCAAAGGAGAGATGACGATGAAGGCTGCGATCTCCTTGAGCTTGGTCGTGTGCAGGGCCTGGACGCCCGCGTGGGCGATGACGGCCCCGGAGAGTCCGCCCATGAGGGTGTGGCTGGTGCTGGAGGGAATCCCGAAGTACCAGGTGAGGAGATCCCAGGTGATGGCGGCCAGGAGCGCGGCGATGATAACGGCCGGGACCACGAAGTGGGTATCCGCGATGCCCTTGGCGATGGTGGTGGCCACCTGGGTGCCGACCAAGGCCCCGGTGAAGTTCAGCACACCTGCCATGAGGATGGCGTTCCGCGCGGAAAGCACGCCCGTGGAGATGACCGTCGCCACGGCATTGGCGGTGTCATGGAACCCGTTGATGAAGTCGATGCACCAGGCCAGGAATACGATGGCGATGAGGGCGATGGGGATGGCGAGCAGCATCCTCGGCTCCGATCAGGAGTTCTTCATCACGGTGGAGCCCACCACCCGGGCCGCGTGCTGGATGCGATCCATGCCGGACTCCAGGATGTCGAGCAGCTCCTTCCACTTCATCAGCTCTACCGGATCGAGGCTGTCATTGAAGATCTCCGCCAGGGCCGTGTGGTAGATGGCGTCCACCCTGTTCTCCAGGTCGTGCACCTCGCGGATCTGGGCCCGGATGGACTGGGTCTCGGAGAGGTTCCGCAACCGGTGGATGAGCTGATCCAGCAGCACGCAGCCTTCCACCACCTGCGAGCTGATCTCCAGGAAAGGCTCCCGGATCTTCCCGATCCGGTAGAGCACCAGGCGCTCGGCGATGACATCCAGGTCATCCACCACATCATCCAGGGCATGGGTCAAGGCCAGCAAGTCCTCCCGCTCGATGGGCGTCACGAACGTGGTGTCCATGCGCTCCAGGAGCTTGCTGCTGATCTCGTCGCCCTTGTGCTCCAAGGCCTTCATCTGGCGGCGCAGTTCCGCCCAGTGGGCAGGATCTTCCGTGCGCAGCTCCCGGTCGAAGAGACGGGCCGATTCCAGCACGTTGGCCGCCGCAGCGTCCAGCAGGTCGAAGAAAATCTGTTCGTTGGGCTTGATCCAGCGCATCAGGCTGTTCAAGGACATGGTGGCCTCCTACGGGCAGAACGGTCCTTGAAACGAGCATGAAACCGCTTTGTGACGTTTCTGTGACAAGCGCAGCCAGGTCTGTCCCGGAGTACCGAACCCAAGCCTTGTCGAAAGCCTTTGCAGGACCTGCAGGGCGCCGGAGAAATCGTACTCCGCCATCCGCTCCTCCAGGGCTTCGACCTCGTAGCAAAGGACGTGGCCCGAGAGGCGTTCCTTCAATTCCATAAGCGGAAATTCGGCATCGGGGCTGTTCACGCGCAGCTCCGCTTCGAGCCTGTTAAGGCAGGGCTCAAGATCCAGGAGTGAAAGAGGATCCGTATGCGGCATGGGCGCACCAGAGACGCTGGCTGTCCCAGGCTGGATCAGCCGGAGCCCCGTGGTCTCCACCTCCTCCATGGCCCGATCCAGCGCCGAAAGCCCTTCTTCAAGGTTCTCCTGGCCTTTGAGACGCTGTTCCAGCGCCATCACTGCCTGGTGAAGCCGGGTGGCAGAGAGGTTTCCGACTACCCCCTTCAAGGTGTGGACCAGCCGTCCGGCCTCATCCCACCGCCCTTCGGAGATGGCCTGGTGAATGGAACCTAGATCCGTCCGGGCACTGCGGGCGAAGGCTCCCAGCAGCTGCAGGAACAGCTGCTTGTTGCCGCCCAGGCGTCGCATGGCCAAGCGCAGGTCGATGCCGGGCAGCTCCTCCGGAAGCTCGGTTACCGGGGCTTCCGGTAGACCGGGGAGTGGCGTGACCCCTTCCCTGGCTCCACCCTCGATCCAGTTCCCCAGCACGGAAAAGAGTTCCTGGGGCTCGATGGGCTTGGCCACGTAGTCGTTCATGCCCACGGCGAGACACTGCTCCCGGTACCCTGGCATGGCGTGGGCCGTCATGGCGATGATCGGCAAGGTGGAATGGTGGGGCTTGCTCCGGATGACCCGGGTGGCTTCGTACCCGTCCATCTCGGGCATCTGGATATCCATGAGGACCGCGTCGTAGGGGTTCTGATCCACGAGGCACACGGCTTCCGCTCCGGTGCTCGCAAGCTCCACGGTGAGCCCTGCCCCTTTCAGGATCTCCTCGGCCACCTGCTGGTTGATCAGGTTGTCGTCCACCACCAGCACCCGGGCGCCCCTGAGTTTCAGCTCCTCCGGGGCCACCACGGCTCCCACATGCCGGTGCAGGCTGGAGGTCGATTCCCGCCCCAGGGCTTCCATCACGGCATCCAGGAGGAGTGAGGAATTCACGGGTTTCATGAGGAAGCTGTGGATGCCGGCCCGGTCCGCCGCCTTCACCACTTCCTCCCTTCCATAGGCGGTGACCATGATGATCTCCGGGAGCTGCGCAAAGCGCGGGTCCTGCTTGATCCGTCGCGAGGTCTCGATGCCATCCAGGCCCGGCATCTTCCAGTCCATCAACACCAGGTCGAAGACCACTTCCGACCCATTCAGCAGAGCCAGCGCCGCTTCCCCGGAAGCCACGGACACCACCTGGAACCCGAAGGCCGCCATCATCTCTTCGAGGGTCTCCCGGGACAGCTCGTTGTCATCCACGACCAGCACCCTCAGCCCCTTCAGTTCCTCGCACTCCAGGTTCCTGGGCGTGGCATCGACCGGCAGGCTGAACTCCGAGGTGAAAGCGAAGAGACTTCCTGCGCCGGGTTCGCTGTGCACGGTAAACTCGCCCCACATCTTCTCCACCAGGCGCTGGGAGATCGCAAGGCCCAGTCCTGTGCCGCCGTGCGTCCGGGTGGTGGAGGAATCCCCCTGGGCGAAGGCCTCGAAGAGGCGGGCCTGCTGCTCGGAAGTCATCCCTGCCCCTGAGTCCTGGACCTGGAACCTCAGCCGGACCCTGCCTTCCGCCCACCTGTCACCGGGATCCAGGTCGACTTGAATCCGGATGAACCCCTTCTCGGTGAACTTCAAGGCGTTGCCCACCAGGTTCACGAGCACCTGCCCGAGCCGCAGGGGGTCGCCCACAACGTCGTCGGGAACGTCCGGCATCACGCGCACCACCAGCTCCAGGTCCTTCTCCGCAACGCGCTGGGAGAAGAGATCCGTCACCTGCTCCAGCACCTCCGAGAGGTGGAAGGGGATGGCCTCCAGATCCAACTTGCCGGCCTCGATCTTGGAGAGATCCAGGATGTCGTTGATGATCTCCAGCAGGTTCTGGCCCGAGTTGACGATCTTCCGGAAATAGTCCTGCACCTTGGGGGGCAGCTCCTGCTTCTGCCCCAGCCGGGCGAATCCCAGGATGGCATTCATGGGCGTCCGGATCTCGTGGCTCATGTTGGCCAGGAACTCGCTCTTGAACCGCGCGGTCTGTTCCGCCTTCTCCTTGGCCTGCTCCAGAAGCTCCAGGTTCCGTGCCTTCTGGAAGGCGGACACCAGGTGGTCCTTGAGGCTCATCAGCATCTGCAGATCCTGGATCTTGAGCTGCTCGGAGTCATGCATGCAGCTGAAGAGCAGGTAGCCGGCCGTCTCCCCGCGGACCCGGATCCTCAGCACGAGCATGGCCCGGGAAATGCCGATGGGGCGGATCTTTTCCTCCGCCCTGCGGCCCGCCAGGGACCGGATGAGATAGATGTCCTCGGCCAGGGCATCCTCCTCCTGGGCATACCGCTCGGTCGCTTCCTCCGGTGTGAGCGTCACATCTCCCCACTCCGTGACCGGTCCCTCCCAGCCGATGGCGGCCCGGCAGGCGAAGTGCCCGGTCTCGGGATCCTGGACCAGGAGCTCGGCGCTCTCGACGCCCCGGACCACATTCGCTTCCCGGAGGATGGCCCTCAGCAGGGCATCGAACTCCGTGACTTCGTTGATCGCCTCCACGAAGCGGGCCGTGCGCTCGGCACGCAGTTTGACTTCCTCAAGAAGGGACAGGTGCCGGGCCTTCTGGAAGGCGGCTGCCAGGTGCTCCTTCAGGCTCTTCAGCAACTCCAGGTCGTGCACGTGGATGGCGCCGGGGTCATGGAGGTTGTTGAACAGCAGATACCCACCCACCTGCTCGTCGAGGGGGATCCTCACCACGAGCATGGACTTGGAGACACCCACGATCCGGACCTTGTCCTCCGCGCTGCGTCCGGCCATGGAGCGGATGAGGAGGATGTCCTCCGCAAGCTTTTCCGTGTTCCGCTCATACCGTTCCTCGGCTTCCAAAGGGGTGAGCTCGACCTGCTCCCAGCCCTTCTCCGGGCCGGTCCAGCCGATGGAGGCACGGCAGCGGAACACCTTGTGCTCCGGGTCGAAGATATAGATGCTCACGCTTTCGACCCCTTCGATGAAACGGGTCTCCCGGAGCACGGCGTCCAGCACATGGTCGAAGTCCATGCTGCGGTTGATGCTCGCCACGATGGCGTTCAGGCGCTGGAGGTAGCCGGTCCTGCGCCGCACCAGCCTGCGGAGGGAGACCAGCCAGGCACCGAACAGGAGCGCCGCCGCTCCGAGGACCACTGGCACCAGGATGGGCACCGAGCGCCGGAATACTGCGGAGAGGGGAATCTGATCCGCCAGCAGCACGCCGAGGTGGCGTGCGGTGATGGCGTCAAGAGTGCCGTTCTCCCGCAGCACGAACAGGGATTCGTTCAGCTGCGCCAGCAGGAAGTCGTGGGAGCGCAGGACGGCGAAGCAGTACTTCTGGGAGAGGATGTCCTTGGAGGCCACCTGGATGTTGGTGATCCCCTTTGTCCGCATGAGGTGGAGCGCGCACAGCTTGGAAAGCACGGCGCAGTCCCCCCTTCCCTGCGAGAGCGTCAGCAGGGCTTCTTCAGGAGAGGGCTTTCCCCAGACCGGAATGCCTTTTTGGACCAGATATTCGTAGACCACATCCTCCTTCTCCGCCAGGACGGTCTTGCTGAGGAGGTCCTGCTCCCTCTGGATGGACGGACTGCCCTTGCGGGTGAAGATGGCGAAGGACAGCGACGAATGGGGCACCGAGAAGGCGATCGTGCGGGCGCGGGTCTCGGTCTGTGCCATGCCGGCAAGGACATCGATCTCACCCCGCTCGAAGGCGCGCCGCAGCTCGGACCACTCCATGGCCCGGATCTCCAGGATCCAGCCCCGCTCCTTGGCGACCTCCCGGATCAGATCGACCGTGTACCCCGTGGGCTGGCCGTCGGAGCCCAGGTACTCGTAGGGTGCATAGTTCCGGTCGATCCCGGCCACGAGGTGACCGCGCTGTGGCTCCTGGGCCATGACCGGCCCGTTCGCGACAATCCCGATCGAGACGAGCGCCGCCAGGCACCACGCCCGGATCACCCGCAGCCAGGGTTCCATGGGGCGGCCTTCAGACGCTCACGCGGTTCCGGCCCTCCTGTCGGGCCCGGAACAGGGCTTGGCTCGCCTGCTCCACCAGAGCGGAAGGGTCGCTCCCGAGCTCCGGCGAGTGGGCGGCAACTCCCGCGCTGAGGGTGACGACCGGCGCCACCTCGGACCCCTGGTGCGGGATCGCCAGGGCGTCCAGGCTCGCGCGCATCATCTCCGCGATGAGGACCGCCCCTTCCTGATCGGTGCCCGGCAGCAGGCAGACGAACTCCTGGCCTCCATAGCGGGCCACCAGGTCCGTGTTCCGGCGCTTCATGGACTTCAGGACCGATGCGATCTTCTTGAGGCACTCGTCCCCGGCTGGACGGCCGTAGCGGACGTTGTACTCCTTCAGGTGGTCCACGTTGAACAGCACCATCGCGAGGGAGGTCCGCTGGCGGATGGCCTGCTTCCACATGAGATCCAGGAACTCCAGGAAACCCCTCCGGTTCTGGAGACCGGTGAGGGCATCCTGCATGAGCTGCAGCGCCAGCACATCCCGGTAGTGTTTGAGCTCGAGGTGGGTCTTGATCCTCGCGTGGACCAGGGGAAGGCTGAAGGGCTTCGTGATGTAGTCCACGGCCCCGAGCTCGAAACCCTCCATTTCATCGATCTCGTCGCTGTTTCCCGTGACGAAGATGACGGGGATCTGGTCCGTCCGGGGATCCGTCTTGAGGGCCCGGCACACGTCCCGGCCATCCATCTCCGGCATGACCACGTCCAGCAGGATGAGGTCGGGGCGCTCGTGCCGGGCCAGCTCCAGGGCCACGTTCCCGTTGGTCGCCACGAGGATCTTGTAGTCCAGGCGCAGGAACTGGATCAGCATCTTGAGGTTCATGGGAGAGTCGTCCACCACGAGGATGCGCGGCAGGGGCCGGCCTTCGTCCTCGGGGACCGGGGGAGGCGCAGATGGGTGGGTCAGACCCGCCTCTGCGGCGTCCGGGAAGAAGATGGGGATGCAGTCGGGGCATAGCCCATGGGTGAAGAGGGCCTCGGTGTGGCCGCCGATGTACTCCTCCACCTGCTGCCAGTAGCCTGAGTCGTTGCGGATCTTCTTGCAGTGGGCGCAGATGGGGATCATGCCCGAGAGCTGCTTCACCGCCCCCAAGGCCTCCTGCAGCTCGGCGATCACCGCCTTGTGGCGGTCCCGCAGGCCTTTGAAGTGGAGGTGCGCCTTCACCCGGGCCTTCAGCTCCGCCGCGCTGAAGGGCTTTGGGATGTAGTCGGCCGCGCCGGCCTCCAGCCCCGCGACGATGTCCTCCGTCTCCCCCTTGGCCGTGAGGAGGATCACCGGCAGGTCCTGGGTCTCCTCCCGCGCCTTGATCAGCTTCAGGACATGCAGCCCATCCAGGCCCGGCAGGATGACATCGAGCAGGATGAGGTCCGGGAGGTCCTGCAGGATCACATCCAGAGCCTCCTCCCCCGTGAGGGCCACGGAGAGCTGGCAATCCAGGTCGGAGAGGATGGCAGTCAGAGCCTGGACTTGGTCCTGGGCATCCTCGACGATCAGGACCAGGGGTTTTGGACGGACGACAGCGGGGACCACGTTCTCGGAGGCCATGGGAGCACTCTGTGGATTGGATCGGACAGCACAGGAAGGGACCTAAATATGGGTCTTTTCCGGCTGGACACCAGTTTCAATCCCCCTGGCTCTCCTCCTCGGGCCGGTGCTTGCGCTCGAAGGGGGCAAAGACCGGGGCTCCGCAGCTCTGGGCGATCCACTCCGCCACCCGGATGCCGTCCACGGCGGCGCTGGTGATCCCGCCTGCGAACCCGGCTCCCTCCCCGCAGGGGTAGAGGCCTGGGTGACTGACACTCTGGCCGTCTTCCCCCCGCAGCAGCTGGATGGGGCTGCTGGTCCGGCTCTCGATGCCCAGGAGCAGGGCGTCGCGGCTTGCATAGCCGCGGATCTTCCGGTCAAAGACCGGCAGGCTCTCCAGGAGCTGGTCCCGCACGGAATCCGGCAGGCAGCGCCGCAGATCGGCGGAGACGATGCGGGGCCGGTAGCTGGTCTTGGGAAGCTGGCCCGAGGTCTTGCCCCGCAGGAAGTCGAGGGCCGTCTGGGCCGGGGCATGGTAGGTCTCTCCGGCAGCCCGGAATGCGACCTGCTCCCAGGTCCGCTGGAAGTACATGCCCGCCAGCAGGTGTTCCGAGCCGAAATCGGAGGTGTTCACCTTGGCCACGAGCCCGGAATTGGCGAATCCGGAATCGCGCCGGGCATGGCTCATGCCATTGACCACGAGGCCCCCTTCCTCCGAGGCGCACTGGATGACCTCGCCGCCGGGGCACATGCAGAAGCTGTAGGCCGCCCGGTTCGGCCCCAGGTTGCAAACGAGCTTGTAGTCCGCCACGGGCAGGCTCCCATGGCCAGCCTGGGACCCGTACTGGGCCCGATCGATGAGCTCCTGGGGGTGCTCGATGCGCACCCCCATGGCAAAGGCCTTCTGCCGCATGGCCACCCCACGCCGGTGGAGCATCTCGAAGGTGTCCCGGGCGGAATGCCCCGGCGCCAGCACGAGGGCATCGCAGGGGATCTCCTCCCCGCTCTCGAGGACCGCGGCCACCACCCTGCCCTTCTGTTCCCGCAGGTCCACGAGCGGCGCGTTGAAGCGATACTGGGCCCCGCGGGAGATCGCGTGCTTGCGCATGAGGATGGCGCACTTCCGGATCACGTCCGTCCCCACGTGGGGCTTGGCCAGGTAGAGCACCCGGGGATCGGCCCCGAAGCGGACGAAGGATTCCAGCACATAGCGGATGGCCGGATGGCCGATGCGCGTCGTCAGCTTGCCGTCGCTGAAGGTCCCGGCGCCGCCTTCGCCGAACTGAGCGTTGGCCCGGGGATCCAGCACGCCCTCGTTCCAGAGCCGGTTCACGCGCCGGACCCGCTCCTCCAGGGCCGGTCCCCGCTCCAGCAGGATGGGCTCGATGCCGTAGTCCAGGAGCCGCAGCGCGCAGAAGGTGCCCGCCGGTCCCGTCCCCACGATCACCACACGGGGCTTGCGCTCCGGGGCCACCACGGACCAAGCCACCGGTGGCGGGGCGGGCTCCACCTTCACACCGGCAGGCAGCCCGAGGCCGACCAGGTCTCCATCGATCTCGAAGCTCAGGGACATCAGGAAACGGATGGACCCCTTGTGGCGCGCATCCAGGCTTCGCCGCTCCAGGACCGGGTCCCGGTAGGCCTCCGGCGTCCCCCCCAGGAGGATACGGAGCAGCACCGCCGGCGGCTTGGATTCCTGACCCAGGTCCACGGGAACATTCGAGATCAGGTATCGCACGGCGGCCTCGGCGGATGAGAAAAGCCGCATCCACTCTAGCGTGGAAGCCACGGTACAGGCGAGAATGGAAGGGAATCCTTGACCCGCCGGGGAACGCCGCCATGCCCTTCGATCCATACCGACTCGCCCGTCCCCTGCTCTTCAAGTTCCAGCCTGAGACGGCTCACGGCTTGGCCTTTGCGGCCGGCAAGGTGGCCCAGCCGATTCCCGGAATGATGGCACTGACCTCAGCCGTATGCGGGAAGCCCGCGCCATCCCTCCGCCGGAACGTCTGTGGACTGACGTTCACGTCGCCCATCGGCCTCGGGGCCGGTCTGGACAAAGGCGCAGAGCTGCTCCATGTCTGGAAGGCGCTCGGATTCGGGTTCGTGGAGATCGGCACCGTGACGCCCAAGCCCCAGCCCGGCAACCCGAAGCCGCGGGTCTTCCGCCTGCCCGAGGAGCAGCTGATCCTCAACCGGATGGGCTTCAACTCGGAGGGCGCCCACATCGTCGCCAGCCGCCTCAAGGAGCGCCCCCGGGGCC
>CAYZND010000027.1:0-17629 GCA_964479495.1 uncultured Mesoterricola sp. | reverse complement strand
GTGCGGCAGCGAAGAGGCCACCTGGTCAAAGTACACCGCCACCTGGCCGGCCAGGGGCAGATCGGCCCCGGAGCGCACTTCCGGGAGAGCGGGTGCAACCCCCCGCGCAGCCAGGCGCTCCGGCAGGTCCGGATGCTGGAGGACGAAGGCCTGGATGGCGGCGGCGACCTTGGGACCCACTTCCTCCACGGCCCGAAGGGCCTCCTCCTTCGCGTCCCATAGGGACCGGAAGCCGGGAAAGGCTTCGGCCAGCAGCTCGGCGGTCTTGGCGCCCACGAAGGGGATGCCCAGGGCGTGGATCCAGCGCCCCAGCGGCTTGGTGCGTGCCCCGTCCAGGGCTGCCAGCACGTTCTGGGCGCTCTTCTCGGCCATGCGCTCCAGCCCCGCCAGGAAAGCCAGGCCCTGCGCCGGTTCCGTAAGCAGGTCGAAGCAGTCCCAGGGCTGGGTGAAGCGGGCAGAGGCCACCAGCTGCTCCACCAGCGCATCCCCCAGGCCCTCGATGTCCAGGGCCGAGCGTCCGGCCAGATGCAGCAGGCGCGCTTCCAGCTTGGCCGGACACTCGGGGTTCTGGCAGCGGATCGCCACCTCCGCGTCGTCGTCCTTGCCCACGGAGCCGCCGCAGACGGGGCACACCGAGGGCAGGGCTGCCGCCTCCGAACCTTCGGGCAGGGTGTCCGGCACCACGGCCACCACCTTGGGGATCACATCCCCGCCTTTCTCGATGAAGACCCGGCAGCCCACGCGCACATCCAGGCGGGCCAGCTCGTCGGCGTTGTGGAGGGTGGCCCGGCGCACGGTGGAGCCCGCCACCTCCACGGCTGCCAGTTCCGCCACAGGGGTCAGCTTGCCGGTACGGCCCACCTGCCAGGTGATGCCCAGCACCTCCGTGGTGGCCTGCAGCGCAGGGTACTTGAAGGCGATGGCCCAGCGAGGCACCCGGTCCGTGGCGCCCAGGCGCTCCTGCAGCGCGAGGTCCCGTACCTTGAGCACCACGCCATCCGTATCGAAGGGCAGCCTCAGCCGAGCTTCCCGCTGATCCTCGATGAAGGCCAGCATGGCTTCCAAGTCTCCGTCGGCTTTCGCAGGCATGGTGCTGAAGCCCCAGGCCGAGAGCTGGTCCATGCCGCGGGCATGATCGTCCGCTCCCAGCAGCTGCCAGGGCAGGAACTGGAGACGCCGCGCCGCCACGATCCGGCTGTCGAGCAGCTTCATGGTGCCGCTGGCGGCGTTGCGGGGGTTGGCGAAGCGCATTTCGCCCCGGGCGTCCCGCTCCCGGTTCAGCTCCTCCCAGCGCCGACGGGAGAGGAAGACCTCACCCCGCACCTCCAGCTCCGCCGGCGCGTCCTCGGGCAGCTGAAGCGGAATGTCCGGGATGGCGCGGGCGTTCTCCGTCACCACCTCGCCGGTCTCGCCATCGCCGCGTGTGAGGGCCTCCACAAGCTGCCGGTCCTCGTACCGCAGCGAGAGCGAAAGCCCGTCCACTTTCAGCTCCGCCGAATAGGTCGGCGCGGAGACTCCCAGCCCCTTGAGCACGCGGACCTCCCACTCCCTCAGGTCGGAGTCGGTGTAGGCGTTGTCCAGGCTCAGCATGGGCACACGATGGCGCGCCTTGAGGAAACTCTCCAGGGGCGGTGCCCCCACGCGCTGGGTGGGGCTGTTGGGATCGGCCAGCAGGGGAAAGCGGGCTTCCAGGTCGCGCAACTCCTGCTCCAGGGCGTCGTACTCTGCATCCGAGATGATCGGAGCATCCAGCACGTAGTAGCGCCGCCGGTGCTCCAGCACCAGGGTGGCCAGGTCCTTCATGCGAGCCATGGGATCCATGGGGTTCTCCCAAACAGCTATTTCATCTTCGTCCGGTAGTGCACGCCCATGATGACCCCCAGGCCCAGGAAGTAGCTGAGGGTGCTGCTGCCTCCGGCGCTGAAGAAGGGCAGCACGATGCCCTTGTTGGGCAGGATGCCCACCACCATGCCGACATTCACGAAGATGTGCAGGCCGAAGAGACAGGCGGCGCCGATGCAGAAGTAGGTCTCGGCATGGGTCTTGGCGGCCCGTCCGATCTCCAGGATCCGGTTGAGCACCATCCCGAAGAGGCCCAGGGCCATGAGCACGCCCAGGAACCCCCGCTCCTCCGCCCACACGGAGAACACGAAGTCCGTGGTCTTCACGGGCAGGAAGTTCAGCTGGGTCTGGCTGCCCGCCGTGAAGCCCTGGCCGAAGAAGCCGCCGGCTCCGATGGCGATGCGGCTCTGATTGATCTGGTAGCCCTTGCCCTGCAGGTCCGCATTGGGATTCAGGAAGGTCAGCACCCGCTGCTTCTGGTACGGCTTGAGCACCTTCTGCCACGCAAAGACCCCAAAGATGGAGACGGCCACCAGCCCAAGGGCCACCCAGCGCGCCCGGAGCCCCTTGATGACCGGGATCAGCATGAAGATCGGCAGGAAACTCAGGGTCATGCCCAGGTCCGGCTGCTTGAGCACCAGCAGCATGGGGAACACCACCAGCATGGTGATGCCCAGCAGGTCGGCTGCCCGGAGGTAGTCCGGAGGCTTGGTGCCAAGACGATGGGCCACGAACAGGAGGGCAAGCCACTTCATGAGCTCGGAGGGCTGGAAGGTCTGCCCGGCGATGAGGATCCAGCGGCGGGACCCGCCGATGGTCTTACCGATGCCGGGCACGAGCACCGCCAGCAGGAGGAGGAGCCCCAGGATGTAGAAGCCGGCGCTCCAGTTGAAGATCCGGCTGGGCCGCACGCGGCTGACGAAGAGCATCAGCGCGAAGCCGATGAGGTTCCAGAGGCTCTGCTTGAGCCAGATGGAAGACTGCACGGTGCCCCTGCTGGCGGAGAAGATCGTCAGGGTGCCCATGAACATCAGCACCAGGATGGGCACGAGCAGGTAGGGGTCCAGGGCCCGGAAGCGCTCTCTCACGGGGGCGTCACCTCCACGGGCGTCTTCCCGGTCTGGAGATGGAAGGCGTCGAAGAGCTTGCCCCCGGGGGGAGGCAGAGGCTTCCGGGGTCGTTCGAGGAACCAGTATTCACAAAGCTTCTTCGCGATGGGCGCAGCGCTGCTTGCGCCGAAGCCGGCGTTCTCCACGACCACGGCGAAGGCGATCTGGGGATTGTCCCTCGGCGCATATCCGGCAAAGAGGGCATTGTCCCGAAGGTGCTTCGCCAGGGTGCTGTAGTGGGAGCGATCCACGAACGTGGTGACCTGGCTGGTGCCCGTCTTGCCGACCATGTCCAGGCCGGGGATCTTGCTGGCGCGGGCGGTGCCGTTCTGGACCACCTGGTAGAGCCCCTCGTCGAGTACGGACCAGATCTTCGGGTCCAGGCCGGCGTCTCTGGCGGGAAGGGGCTGGAACAGCTCCAGCTGCCCGTTCTCCTCGTTGCGGGTGCCATAGAAGAGATGGGGCGTCAGCACCTTGCCCTTGGTGGCGAGCATGGCGTAGAACCGTGCGAGGCCCAGCGGCGTCACGCCGTTGGCGCCCTGGCCGATGGCCACGCTGATGGTCTCACCCGCATACCACTTGGGATCCTTGGGCTTGGCCTTCTTCTTCCACTCGCGGCTGGGAATCCTGGATGCGATCTCATGGGGCAGGTCGATGCCCGTCAATTCCGTGAGGCCGTACTTCATGGCCGTGGCATGGATCTCGTCCACATCCATGCGCATGCCCAGCTCGTAGAAGTAGATGTCGCAGCTCTGGGCGATGGCCTGGACGAGGCTCAGGGTGCCGTGCACCGCATCGCACCGGAACTCCCGGTTGTAGTAGGTCTTGCGCCCGCCGCAGGTGAAGGCCGTAGCGGGGGTGATGATGCCCTTCTCCAGGGCGGCGAGGGCCACCAGCAGCTTGTAGGTGGATCCGGGCGCATAGATGCCCTGGGACACCCGGTTGAGCAGGGGACGGGAGGGATTCCGGTAGTACTTGTCCACATCCTCCTGGCTGAGACGGTTGAGGAAGATGTTGGGATCCATGGAAGGACTGGAATACAGGGCGAGGATGCCCCCATCCCGGAGGTCGATCACGACGCCCGCCCCCTGCTCGGGACCGAAGGACTGGCGGAGGATCTGCTGGAGGCCCGCATCCATGGTCAGGTAGACGCTCCGTCCAGGCTTGGGCTCCTGGATGCCGAAGAGCGCCATCTCGCGTCCCAGGTGGTCCACCAGGATCTGCCGCTGGCCGTCGATGCCCTTCAGACGGTCGTTGCGGGCAGCCTCGAAGCCACTGCGCCCGATGATCTCGCCGATCTCGAACTTCCCCGGCTCCTTGGCCAGCAGCTCGGGCGGCACCTCGCCGACATAACCCAGGGCGTGGCCCGCCAGGTCGTCGCCCATGTAGACGCGCCGCGGCGCCACTTCGATGCTGAGGAAGGGATACCGAGCCCGCAGCATCTCGGCCTTGGCGACTCCCGCCTCATCCAGGTTGTCCTGGAGCACCAGCAGCCGGTTTCCCGGCGCCTGGCGACCAACCTGGATCTTCCGCTTGAGAGACTCGGGATCCAGCTGCAGGGCCGCGGCCACCGCTTCGACCTCGGCAGCATCCGTGGGCAGGTCTTCGTGCTGGATCACCAAGTGCAGGGCACGGCGGTTGTCCACCAGCTTGTCCCCGTTGCGGTCGTAGATGATGCCTCGGGGGGCAGGCGTGGTGCGCATCTTGAGCGCCTGCCGCAGGGCCAGTTCCTGCATCTCGGACCGCATGATGATCTGCACCCAGGCATAGGCGCACACCAGCAACAGGATCATGAGCCAGGCCGCGCCCTGGATGAACCCGATGCGCTTCTGGAGGAGGGAGCGATGGCGGAGATCCATGCTCACTCCCGGTAGTGGGGAACGTAGAACTTGAAGGCTGCCGTGGCCCAGGCCGGGATCAGCAGCAGTGTCCAGATCGGTCCCGTCCCCCAGGCATGGGATCCTGCCGCAAAGAAGACCATCCCGTGGACCAGAACGATATGCAGGACCGCGAAGGCTCCCAGACGCGCCCAGTAGGCCCTGACCGCTCGCGGCGGCCACTGCCTCAGTGTCCATCCCACCAACAGGCACACGATCATGTTCGCCAGGGCCGTCCCTCCCAGGTGCGGGTAGAGGCGCAGGCTGCCCTCCAGCACCCAGCCCGCCGCCGCGGCCCAGAGCACCCCCACCAGCGAGGAGCGGAACTCCGGTGCGAGACCGAGGACCAGGAAGGCGTGCAGGACCGCCTGGATCCCGGGCCAGGGAGCCGTCTGGTGGATGGCCCCCAAAGAAAGCATGGCCAACAGGGCGTGGCGCAGGGGCGAAGCAGCGATGCGCTGGTTCACTTGGGCCCTCCCGCAGGAGTGACGGCCCCTGGAGCTGCCGCAGGCGGGACCTGGATCTCAGGCCGGGGAGGCAGGATCAGCACGAGGCTGAGCCGGTCCAGGGGCGCCGTCAGGCTGACCTCCACCCGCAGCTCCACATCCTCTGGATGCACCGCGGAGACGTAGCCCACCAGTAGCCCGCGGGGGAAGACGCCATCCAGCCCGGAGGTGAAGACGGGCTCGTTCGTCTGCACCACTTCCTGGCTCCCGATGTAGCGGATCTCGGCCCGGCCGGGTCCCACACCCTGAAGCACGCCGGTCGCGCGGCTGCGCCCCAGCATCACCGCCGCGGAGGCGTTGTAGGCATCCAGGGGCAGGACGCTGGCCTGGTGCCCCCCCACGGCCCACAGGCGGCCGACAACCCCCTCGGGACAGATCACACCTTGATCCGCCACCAACCCCAGGTCCGCGCCCTGGTCGATGACCATGCCCCCGAAAGGAGCCTTGCGCACGTTGGCGATGATGCGCGCGGCCTTGAAGTCGAGGGGCAGCTGCCGTTTCAACCCCAGGAGCCGACCGGCCTCCTCGGCTTCCTGGACCTTCGCGGCGTCCCGCGCGGCCGCCAGCTTGAGGGCGGCCACATCCACACGGAGATTGCGCAGCTCGTCGTTGGCCCGCTCGAGGTCCCGGATCCGCTCGGAACGCGCCTGGCGCCATCTCAACCAGCCTTGGGAAACGGCCTCCGCAGGAGCGGACAGCACGGCCATCGCATGCTGCCAGCGCTGCGCCCCGCCTCGGCCCATCACGACCCAAACCACATGTCCGGCCAGCAGCAGCAGGATGAACCAGCGGCGGCGCCCATCGGGGTTCCAGCCCCAAGGCTTGCGCCTCATGGGAGGTCTCCCCGCCGGGGCAGGGGGAAATTCCGACAGTCACGAAGCCCGCGAAGGCGGCACGAGGGGGTGATATCCAACTCCAGGTCTTTCATTCGCGTGATTCGTGGTGCCGCTTCCGAAGCGGGGATCAGTCCAGGATCTGGATCCGGCGCAGGAACGGGATGTCGTCCAGCAGCACGGCGGTGCCTCGCACCACGGCGGTCTCGGGATTCTCGGCGCGGTAGCAGGGCAGGTGCGTCTCGCGGCTGAGGCGGGTATCGAGGCCCTGGATCTTGGAGCCGCCGCCCGTGAGGCAGATGCCCCGGTCGATGAGGTCCGCGGCCAGCTGCGGCGGGGTCTCGTTGAGGGCCTTGCGCACGAGGTCCACGATGGCGCTCACGGGCTCCGCCAGAGCCTCGCGGATCTCCGTGTCATTGAGCGTGAGGGTCTTGGGTAGGCCCTCGAACTGGTCCCGACCCGAGATGTTCATGGTGCGGGGTTTGTCGGTGGGATAAGCCGAGCCGAGGTTCCACTTCACCTCTTCCGCCGCGGACTCCGAGATCAGCACGTTATACTTCTCGCGGATGTAGTTGGTGATGGCCTCGTCCATCTCGTCGCCAGCCACCAGGATGGAATCGGAAAAGACCTTGCCGTTGTAGGAGATCACGGCCACGTCCGTGGTGCCGCCGCCCACGTCCACGATCATGCAGCCCCGCTTCTCGTTGATGGCGAGCCCGGCGCCGATGGCGGCCACCATGGCCTGGTCCACCAGGAACACTTCGCCGGCCTTGGCGTCGTAGCAGACCTGCTTCACCGCACGCCGGGCCACCTGGTGCGCCCGGGGGGGCACGGAGACCACGATGCGGGTCCGCGCGATGCCGCGGTTGGGCCGGGCCTTCTTGATGAAGGCCGCCAGCATCTTCTCGGCGGCGTCCACCTCGTAGATCATGCCGTCCTTCATGGGGCGGATGGTCTGGACGCCCTGGGGGGAACGGCCCAGGAGCTGCTTGGCTTCGTCACCGACCGCTTCCACATCGTGCGTATGGGTGTTCAGGGCGACGATCGAGGGCTCATAGATGACAATGCGACCGGACTGCTTGGTATAGACCAGCACCGAGGCGGTGCCCAGGTCGATGGCAAGGTCGGTCGTGAAGAGATTGGACCAGAACTGACTGGAAAAGATATGTGCCACCATGCACTCCAAACGAACCTTCAGGGTGCCATGGATCCCGCCTCCTGGGCAGCCCTGGTTGCCACCCCTCAGGGCGCGCAGTGTTGCGGTCGCATGCGCTTCCGGCCAAACCGGGGCGCCTATTTCCCGTCCTGCCCCTCCGCCTTCGGCTTGGGCTTGGGAATGACCCACTTGCTCCGGTCCTTCAGCGGAGCGATCCCCGCGCCGTGGCACTCCATGCAGGCGCGGAGGTTCGGGTCCGCCCCGCGCCAGTAGGCACGGTCCAACCCGCGGGTCTCGTTGCGCCGGGCTTCGGGGACTCGGGCCCAGTAGAAGGCGAGGCTGGGCTTTCCTTCCTCCTTCAGCTCCAGGGCATACAGCGGCCCTGGGTCGAACCCGGGCCTGCCCCAGCGGTCCTCCACAGAACTCATCACCACGAGGGAGCCTTCCGGGAGGGGCTTTCCTTCGCGGTAGGCCTCGGCGGCCTTGGCATTGGTCCAGACGCGCACCCACCGGTTGCCGTGGGGGGCCGATTTCACGGGCTCGGCATGCATGGGGATCAGGCTGGCGTAGTCCAAGGCCCGGAGGGGCGCGGAAGCCTCGGGATCTGGGGGCGGCGCGACCTTGGGAGTCGCCACGGCTTCGGTGGCCTTGACCGCCTGCGGATGGGCCAGCTGGTGTCCATGAAAGGCGGCCACCAGGGCGCTGCCCGCCCACAGCACACCCAGGAGGAGGCTCAGGAGACCAATGCCCTGGTGCTCCTCCCGCTTCCTGTAGAGGACCCGCAACGTGAGCAGTCCCATCACGAAGCTCGTCAGGGCGATCCACTGGTGAAGCTGGAACAGGGTCGGGTTCTCCAGGACGCCCTTGGCGAGGTACTGCCCCTGGGCCAGCAGCTTCGCCCGGTAGGCTTCCTGGAGCCCGCTGAGCACCGCGGGAAAGGATCCGAGCACACCGGCCCAGGCCAGGTAGCGGCAGGTCACCCACCAGGGCTTGATGCCCCGCCCGGGCCGCTGGGCCGCCACGAGGGCGAAAGGCAGCAGGAGCGCCGCGACGGCGGGTACATGGACGAAGAGGGCGTGCTTCTGGGCGATCCAATCCATCCAGGGCATGGTTGTAAAAACTCCAATTGGGGACGTCTCCAATACTTTGACATCCTCCGCGGGAATTTGGCACGAAACCTGGGAGAATCGTCACGGATCGAGGGCTCTTCCCCTCCCCAATCCTCTCTCATATCCCGCGAGGAGCGACGATCATGAAGAAACTTCTTCTCGATCATGTGAAGGAATCCCTGGCGCTCAAGCAGGCTTTCTTCAACCAGGAGCTGGATCACGTCCTGGCCCAGGCCGACGACATGGCCGAGCGCCTCAAGCGCGGCTGCCGGATCCTGGTGTGCGGGAATGGAGGGAGCGCCGCCGACGCCCAGCACTTCGCGGCCGAGCTGAGCGGTCGCTATGTGAAGGAGCGGCGAGCCCTGGCGGGGATCGCCCTGACCACGGACACGTCCGCCCTCACGGCCATCGGCAACGACTACGGCTTCGACCGCATCTTCGCCCGCCAAGTGGAGGCCCTGGGTCGACCTGGGGACCTGCTGGTTGGCATCAGCACCAGCGGGAACAGCCCCAACGTGATCCTGGCGGTGGAGGCGGCCCGGGAACTGGGCCTGCGCACCGTGGGCCTGCTGGGCCGGGACGGTGGCAAGCTCAAGACCCTCGTGGACGATGCGCTCGTGGTCCCCTGCCCCGTCACCGCCCGCATCCAGGAGGTCCACCAGATGGTCTACCACTTCTGGTGCGAGGCGCTGGACGCGCACTTCTAGGTGGCCAAGCCCCCCCTGGACGCGCTGCGTGCGGCCGCGCATGCGGAACCGCTGGGGATCTACCTCCATGTGCCCTTCTGTGCGGACCGGTGCACCTACTGTTCCTTCACCTCCACCTGCGACCAGAGCCTCAAACCCCAGGTGGTGGCGAAACTGATCGACGATCTCGCGGAATGGGGAGAGGCCCTTGCGCGGCCTGCGTTCGACACGCTGTATCTGGGCGGGGGAACGCCCTCCGTGCTGACCCAGGAGGAACTGACACAACTCACCGTCCGTGTGAGGGGTTCGTTCGACGCGTCCTCCTGCCGGGAAGCCACCCTGGAGGCGAATCCTGGAACCGCGGACCTGGCCTGGATGGCGGGTGCGAGGCGGCTGGGCTGGGATCGCATCAGCCTGGGCATCCAGACCCTGGACGATGACCTGCTGCGCCGCCTGGGACGCATCCATGACGGGAAAGAAGGCCTTGCCGCCCTGGCCCGTGCGCGGGAAGCCGGGTTCGAGCGCATCAGCGCGGATCTCATGATCGGCATTCCCGGACAGGCGCTGGCGCGTGTGCGCGCGGATGCACACCGGCTGGTCGAAGCGGGCGCGACCCACCTCTCCGTCTACATGCTGGACCTGGACAAGGCCTGCCCCCTCAAGTCCCTGGTGGACTCGGGCGCCCTGGCCCTGCCGCCCGAGGAGGAGGTGGCCGACGCCTACGAGCTCCTCCTGGAGGAGCTGCCGCACCTGGGCTTGACGGCGTACGAGATCAGCAACTTCGCGGTACCCGGCGAGGAGTCCATCCACAACACGCGCTACTGGGAGCGACGTCCCTACCTGGGCCTCGGGCCCAGCGCCGCCAGCCACCTGGGGACCTGGCGGTGGACGGAGGATCCGGACATCCCCATCTGGGCACGGAATCAGGGAGAACCTGAACTCCAGGCGCTGCCCCCGGCGGAAGCGCTGGCTGAAATCCCACTCCTGGGCCTGCGCATGCGGAAGGGTGTGGACTGGGACCGTCTTCGCGCCCGGGCGGATAACGGGGGCCTGCGAGCCCTCGTGGACGCCTGGGAGGCAGAGCTGGCGCCGTTCCACCACCTGGGCCTGCTCGAGCGGGACGGTCCGATGCTGAGGTTCACCCGGAAAGGGCTGCTCCTCAGCAACCGCGTGCTGGAAGTGT
The DNA here is from genome assembly GCA_964479495.1 of uncultured Mesoterricola sp. Classification (GTDB taxonomy): domain Bacteria; phylum Acidobacteriota; class Holophagae; order Holophagales; family Holophagaceae; genus UBA1801. The sequence continues at coordinate 7,328 of CAYZND010000027.1, read as the reverse complement.
TCGTCTGAAGGGAAGGAGGTTCGATGATCACCCGAGACCTGCGCCAGGCCAACCCCCGCGACATCTACCGCATCCTCACCAGCCTCATCGTGCCCCGGCCCATCGCCTGGGTCAGCACCCTCCATGCGAACGGCCGCGTCAACCTGGCGCCCTTCTCGGCCTTCATGGGCATCTTCAATCCGCCGATGGTGGCCATCAACCTCGCCTGCCGGAAGGACGGCCGCCCGAAGGATACGCTGCGCAACCTGAGGGAGCGCGGCGAGGCCGTGGTCCACCTTCCCGACGCCCCCCTCCTGGAGGCCATGCATGCCTGCGGGGAGGATCTGCCGGAAGGAGAGAGCGAGCTGACCCGCCTGGGTCTGCCGACCACGCCTGCCCATCTCGTGGCGCCACCGATGCTTGCCTCGGCGGCCGTGGCGCTGGAGTGCCAGCTGAACCGAGAGATCGAGCTGATTCCAGGCTCCACCCTGGTCCTGCTGGACGTGCGCATCGCCCACGCCCGGGATGCGATCTGGAACGAAACCTTCGACTGCGCCGATGCCTCCTGCTGGGAACCCGTGGCCCGGCTGGCCTCCGTGGCTGGCCCCAACTACGCGGTCCTGGGCGAGCGTCTGATGCTGGGCCCTCCGCGACTGCCGGAAACCCTGGAACGTTGACATTTCGCCCTACGAGGTGGGTGAAAGCGTGCGTTCCAGGTACCCTGGAATCGGGCAAGCTGCCCGGGGAATGGAGGAAGCATGGATTTTCTTCGCTGGGTGGTGGACTTTCTGCGCCGCCTGACGGATCCCGTGAGCCTCAACGTGATGGCCAACGACATGGGAGGCTGGCTCTACGCCGTGCTCTTCGCCATCATCTTCTGCGAGACCGGTCTGGTCGTGACGCCCATCCTTCCGGGCGACTCCCTGCTCTTCGCCATGGGCGCCCTCGGCGCCCTGCCCGGAAGCCCCATCAGTCTGCCTGCCATCGGAGCCACCATGATCGTGGCCGCCGTGCTGGGGGATGCCGTCAACTACTCCATCGGCGCCCGCGTGGGGCCTGCGGTCTTCCACAACGACACGGGCCGGTGGCTCAACAAGAAGCACCTGGTGGCCGCCCACGAGTTCTATGAGAAGTACGGTGGAAAGACCATCATCCTGGCCCGCTTCGTGCCCATCATCCGGACCTTCGCGCCCTTCGTGGCGGGCATCGGCAAGATGAGCTACCCCAAGTTCGCCCTCTACAACGTCACGGGTGCCATCATCTGGGTCGTGCTGCTGATGGCGGCCGGGCGACTGTTCGGCGGACTCCCCTGGGTGCGGGCGAACTTCGAGTCCGTGATCGTGGCCATCATCGTCATCTCCGTCCTCCCGGCCGTGATCGAGTTCCTGAAGGCCCGGGCGAAGAGCCGGCGGGAAACCCTCCCCGCCGACGCCTCCAAGTAGACTGTCCCCATGGCTGAGGATCTCGTCCGCAACCGCAGGGCCCTCCACGACTACCATGTCCTCGAGACCTGGGAGGCGGGCCTGGTGCTGCTCGGCACCGAGGTCAAGGCGCTGCGCGCGGGCCGAGGGCAGCTCCACGATGCCTACGTGGACACCTCTGGGGGTGAGCTCTGGCTCAGGCAGGCCCACATCAGCCCCTACGAGTTCGGGACCTACGCCAACCATGAGCCCCTGCGACCCCGGAAGCTCCTGCTGAACCGCCTGGAGATCCGCAAGATCGTTTCCAAGGTGGAGCGCAAGGGCTACACCCTCATCCCCTTGGCCATCTACCTAAACCCCCGCGGGCTCATCAAGGTCCGCATCGCGCTCGCCGAGGGCAAGACCCATGGCGACAAGCGGGAGTCCCTCAAGGAGCGGGAACACAAGCGCGAGATGGATCGCGTGAGGAAGGGCCAATACTGAAGAGGACCTACTCGGCGGGCTCCGCCGGAGCGTTCTTCCTGGCCAGCTCCTCCTGCTCGTCCTGGGGAAGCCGGAAGACCCATCGGCCGGTGGTGCGGTCGAAGAGGTCGAAGCAGGCGAGCCAGTTCAGGAGGCCGGCCACCATGATGTAGGTGGCGCCGTATTCCTGGGTGAGGTTGCGCACGGGCTCCACGATGACGGCGCCGTGGGAGACCCCGAAGGCCCAAGCGTACAGTCCATAGACGGGGCCCACACCGGCGGTGGCCAGGGCTCCGAGGGTGGGCAGCCACTGGATGGGGCCGAGCACGGGCACATAGACGCCGCCCCGGATGCCGTCGGAGGCACCGCCTGACAGCTGCAGCCAGGCCAGCAGCGCAAACACTACCGTGACGCTGAACAGGACCTTCGCCCGGGTCTTCTGGCCGATGAGCCAGTAGCCGGAGCCCGGCAGCAGCCAGTTGAGGAGCACGGGCTTCCAGCAGGCCTGCAGCGCCTTCAGGCGCCGGAGGGGCTGGGCCAGTTTCGGGGATTCGGCGTTCTCGGACATGGTTCCAGGTTACCCCAATGGGCCTGCGGACGGAGGAACATCAAGGGCCGCCGGACGGCGGCCCTTGGGCTGGAAAGATGCAGAACCGAGACTAGTCCGTGGCGAAGGGCAGCAGCGCGATGTTCCGCGCGCGCTTGATGGCTTCCACGAGCTGGCGCTGGTGGGGGGCGCAGACGCCGCTGGTGCGGCGGGGCAGCACCTTGCCGCGCTCCGGGGTGAAGGCGGTGAGGGTCTTCACGTCCTTGTAGTCGATGAAGTTGGCCTTCTCGACGCAGAACTTGCAGAACTTGGAGCGACGTCCTCCAAATGCCTTCTTCTTCTTGGGCTTTCCCTTGGTGTCGGTGCGGCGCTTCATCCCATCACCTCCTCGAGCGAACGTTCCTTGATGCCGGCCTGGGCCTTGCGCTTGGACTCGCGCTCGTACCGGACCTTCTGGCGGTCAGCGGCCTTGGCCTGCTCGTCCATGCGGACCGACAGGAACTTGATGACGGAATCGTTGTTGCGGAAACGGCGCTCCAGCTCGGCGATCAGGTTGGAACCCGCGTTCATCTCGAACAGCGTGTAGTACCCTTCGCTGAACTTCTGGACTTCGTAGGCCAGCTTCTTGCGGCCCCACTTGTCGGTCTTGAGCAGCTCGCCACCCTGCTCGGCAATGATCCCCTCGAAGTTGCGGACGAGCTCGTCAACCTGCTCGTCTGTCAACACGGGGGAGGCGATGAAGATGGTCTCGTATCGACGCATCAATCCTCCTTACGGATGTGAAGCCCCAGGTGCACGGCCCTGGAGCAAGGAGAGCCCCCCTTGCGGGAGCGCGAAGGAGCAGTATCTCAAGAAAAGCCTCTTCGCTCAAGGCAAATGGCGCTCGGGCAGCCCTCGGATGAGATTCCTGGTCACACCTGGGGCAAGGATCGCACCCCAAGGGTCATTCCCCAGGGTCGTGCGGACCCCACACCGGGGAGACCCCTTATGACTCAGGCCCTTTGGCCCCGTTCCTCCAGGAGGAATCCATGAAATCACCTGCCCTGCTGCTCTCCCTGTGCCTTGCCGCCTCCGGGTTCGCGGCCGACACCACCTACAAGGGCTATCTGGCCGACACGCTCTGCGCGAAGTCCGGCCATGGCATGGATGGCTCCGACCTGCTGAACGCGCCCAAGGACCACACGGTGGCCTGCCAGGTCGCCTGTGCCAGCGGGGGCTACGGGCTGATGGTCCAGAAGGGCGCGGCCTACACGTTCGTGCCCTTCGACGCCAAGGGCAACGAGCTGGCCCTGGCCCTCCTCAAGGGCACCAAGAACGCGAAGGCGCCCTTCGTCAACGTCATGGGCTCCATGAAGATGGACACCCTCGTCGTGTCCTCCATCAAGGAAGCGGCCATGTAGATCCTCAGCCGGGCCCTGTTCCGCTGGCCCCAGGGCCCGGGCTCCAGAAGGTCGTCGCGTTGGTGGCAGCAGCCAGATCCTCCAGACGATCCGCTCGCGCCAGCAGATCCATGAAGCGCGCGAAGGGTCCATCCATGGCTTCGATGGCGCTCCATTCCTCTTCTGCCCACTCCCCCAGCACGAACTCGTGCAGGGGGCGCTGGTAGGGGCCGATGCCCAGGCGCAGCCGGGCCACGTCCTGGGTTCCAAGCTTTTCGAAGACCGAGGCGAGACCGTTGTGGCCCGCATGCCCTCCGGTCAGGCGGAAGCGGCCCAGGCCCAGGGGCAGGTCCTTGTCGTCGTGCAGCAGGATCATCCGCCGGGGATCGAAGCCCGCAGCCACGGCTTCGGCACAGGCCTGCCCCGAGAGGTTCATGTAGGTGCTGGGCACCAGGGCCAGGAACGGCTCTCCCAGGGCATACAGGTTCCCGGTGCGGAAGGCATGGATGCGCCCGGGCTTGCGGCAGTGGGGGTCCATCCACCGCTGGAGCAGGAGGCGACCCAGGTTGTGGCGGGTCGCGGCGTACTCGTCCCCAGGATTGCCCAGGGGCACCAGGATCCACTGGGCGTCATGCGGAGCCAAGGGCTCCGGCTCAGAGTCCTCGGGGCGTGACCGGGTCAGCAGGTTGCGGAGTGTGTTCCACATCAAGAGCAGTCTGGAAGGGATCCGAAGGGGGCATCAAGAAAAAACGCGGCCCGAGGACCGCGTTCATGGATGGATAAGGACTGCGTTCTACTTCTTCTCTTCCTTCTTGCCCTTCTGACCGACCACGGCGGGCTCGGCAGCGGCAGCGGCTTCCGCGGCAGGGGCCTCTTCCTCGGCGGCCTTGCCGTGCACGGAGCAGATCACGTTGTGGGCATCGCCCAGGACCGTGAGGTGCGGATCGATCTGGACCTGGTCCAGACGGATGGTGTCGCCCACGTGGAGGTGGTCGACGTTGACGTCGATGTGGCCGGGGATGAAGCCGGGCAGGCACTCGACCTCGATGGTGCGGTGGACGAAGTCCAGGAGGCCGCCTTCCTTGACGCCCGCCGGGGTGCCCTTGAGGACGATCGGCACATGGACGCGCACCTTGTGGGTGGGATCGACGCGCATGAAGTCCAGGTGGGACAGGCGGCCGGTGATGGCGTCGCGCTGGATGTCCTTGATGATGACGTGACGCTTGATGTCCGTGCCCTCACGCTGCAGGTGCAGCATGGAGTTCATGCCGGTATCGCTGGCCAGGACGCGCGCCACGATCTTGGGGCTGATGGCGATGGAGACGGGGGCCTCGTTGAGACCATAGATGGTCGCGGGAATCAGGCCGGCCTTGCGCAGCTCACGGCTGGCGGACTTGCCGACCTTCTCGCGCTTGGCGACGACGATGGTCTCGACTGCGGGAACGCTCATGTTTCCTCCTACCAGGCTGCATCCGGCAGCCCTCTCGTTGGTTCAGGGCCGGGCGGCCCCTGCCCGGAAATCGGGCGAAGGATCAGGTTACCGCGGCAGCCTTGGAAAGGCCAGCCCGCGTTGCGAAGGGTTCACAAGGAAGGGGCCAAACTGTCCGATACTAGGTTCATGAATCGACCCTTTCCTCGACCCGATGAACTCCTGAACCGGGAACTGAGCTGGCTGGCCTTCAACGAGCGGGTGCTCGAGGAGGCGGAGGATGCCACGGTGCCGCTGCTGGAGCGGGTGAAGTTCCTGGCCATCGTGTCCAGCAACTGGGACGAGTTCTTCATGGTCCGGGTGGCGGGCATCTGGCGCCAGATCGATGCCGGCATCACCCAGCCCGGCCCGGACGGCTACTCTCCCCGTCAGCTGCTGGAGCGGGTCTCCCAGCGCATCCACGAGCTGGCCTCCCGGCAGCACAGCCTCTTCCACGAGGTCCTGGAGCCCCTGCTCAACGCCCAGGGCATCTTCATCCTCAAGCCGGAGCAGCTGGACGAGGCCCAGCGGGACTTCGTGCTGGACTACTTCGATCGCACCCTGCTGCCCCTGATGACACCCCTTGCGGTGGACACGGGACATCCCTTCCCCCGCCTGGGCAACCGCGCCATGGTGCTGATGGCCGAACTGGAGGCCGACGACTACCTGGAGCAGGAGAGCCTCCCCGTCTCCCAGCTCTCCATCATCCACGTGCCCACCCGGGTGGCCACCCGCTTCCTGCGGGTACCCTCCATCCACGGCCACTTCGCCTTCGTCATGCTCGAGGATGTGGTGCGGATGTTCCTGCCCCGGCTGTTCCACGGGTACACGATCCGGAACTGCCATGCCCTGCGCGTGACGCGGGACTCGGATCTGCCCATGGACGAGGATCCCTTCGAGGACCTCATGAAGACCGTGGAGGAGCATCTGCGCTCCCGGCGCCGGGGCGCGGCCGTGCGCCTCCAGTACGAGAACGGCCTCAGCCCGACCCTCCTGGATACGCTCATCGAGGAGCTGGAGCTGGCCCCCGAGGATCTCTACCCCACCGACGGCTTCACGGCCTTCTCGGACCTCATGCAGCTCTATACCCAGCTGGACCTGCCCCACCTGAAGGACCAGGCCATGCTGCCCGTCCCGGTGCCCCAGATCGAGGCGGCACCCACGGTGTTCGACGCCATCGCCAAGAATGATGTGCTGCTGCACCACCCCTTCCAGAGCTTCGACGACAGCGTGGTGCGCTTCGTGCGCGAGGCCGCGGAGGATCCGAAGGTCCTGGCCATCAAGATGACCCTCTACCGGGTGAGCCGCAACAGCCCCATCGCGGCCGCCCTGGAGCGGGCTGCGGAGCGTGGCAAGCAGGTGGCCGCCATCGTGGAGCTGCGAGCCCGCTTCGACGAGGAGGCCAACATCGCCTGGGCCCGCCGGCTCGAGATGGCCGGCGTGCATGTGGTCTACGGCATGCCCGCCCTGAAGACCCACGGGAAGGCCTGCCTCGTCATCCGCCAGGAGCAGCACGGCATCCGACGCTACTGCCACCTCTCCACGGGCAACTACAACGAGCGCACCTCCCGGCAGTACTCGGATCTGGGCATCTTCACCGCCCGGACGGAGTTCGGCGAGGACCTCTCCAACCTCTTCAACCTCCTCACCGGCTACACGCGCCCCCCTCGTTTCAACCGCCTGATCCTGGCGCCCCAGCACTTCCGGACTGCACTGGCCGAGCGCATCGAGCGGGAGTGCACGCATGCCCGCAACGGCCGGCCGGCCCGTATGATCCTGAAAGTGAATGCCCTGGTGGATCCGCCCATGATCCAGAGGCTCTACGAAGCCAGCCAGTGCGGCGTGCAGGTGGACCTCATCGTGCGGGGCTCCTGCTGCATCCGCCCCGGCGTTCCGGGCCTGTCCGAGAACATCCGCGTGCTCTCCATCATCGACCGGTTCCTCGAGCACGCCCGCATCTACCACTTCGCCAACGATGGAACCCCCGAGACCCTCCTCGCCAGCGGGGATTTGATGCTACGCAACCTGGACCACCGGGTGGAGGTGGCCTTCCCCCTGGTGGATCCCATCGT